>JBKEBI010000048.1:0-4147 GCA_047973085.1 Bacilli bacterium
TATTATACCAAGTAGAAGTAGAAATTTTAAGTGAATAACTAACAAAAAGACTCAATATTGCAATTTGTTGAAAACTCAAACATTAAAAAAGACCATCGACTACTTTGTCGACAGTCTGAAAGTACATAATCTTTTAAATTATGTACTTTTACTAAATAAGCTATTTATTTATAATCCACGCTTCATCACTAGGGTTTTTAATAAATTGTAAAATCTGCTTTTTTTCTTCACTATTAATATAACCATTTTCTACTGCTACTTCAACCAAAGTATCAATATTTGTTAAAGTATTATATTTTATATTTGCATTCTTAAAATTATCAATCCCTTTTTGAAGCTGATAAGTAAAAATACTTACAACACCTAAAACCTCAATTCCCATCTCTTCAAGTAGTTTTGCAACCTTTATAACACTTCCACCTGTAGAAATTAAATCCTCAACTATTACAACTTTATCAGTAGTTAAAATTTTCCCTTCAATTTGATTTTGTCGACCATGTTCTTTACTACTACTTCTAACATAAGAAGTTGGTAAGTTTAAGATGTGGGCAACAATTGCTGCATGAGCAATACCAGCAGTAGCAGTTCCTACTATATTTGTACACTGTGGATATTGAGTTTTAATTAACTCTGCAAGTTCATTTTCAATATCATTTCTAACATCTACATTAGAAAGAGTTAAGCGATTATCACAATATATTGGAGACTTTATTCCACTAGCCCATGTAAACGGATTTTTTACATTAAGGAATACTGCTTCAATATCTAGTAAATGTTTTGCAATATTATTCATAACTACCTCCAAACTGTTTAGCACAAGTATTATATGCACTAACAACATCCTCACTTGCCGTAATACTTCTACCTACAACTATAAAATCACTTCCCATTTCATATGCATCTTTTGGCGTAGCAATACGTTTTTGATCATCTGCTGTATCTTTACTCATTCTAATACCTGGTGTAACACATGCTATATCTACATTCTCCTTAATAACAGTAACTTCATTTGGAGAACATATTACTCCAAAAATTCCCGATTTTTTACTAATTTTTGCAAGGTTTACAACCTGAGATTTTAAATCTACTTTAACATTTAACTCTTCTTCTAACATCTCATCATCAATAGACGTTAAAATTGTTACAGCAAGTGCTTTTGTATTTGATCCTTCTAATGCTTTGGAAACTTGTTTTAACATTGCACTTCCTCCACTTGCATGAACAGTCACAAACTCTACATTTAAATTTTTAATGTTCAAAAGTGATTTATATACTGTATTTGGAATATCATGTAATTTTAAATCTAGAAACACTTTATGACCACACTTTTTTGCATATTCAACAATTTCTGGCCCTTCTTTATAAAATAGTTCCATTCCTATTTTTAAAAATAATGGTTGATTAAATTTATTTACAAAATTTATAAACTCTACACGTGAACTAAAATCACATGCGATAATAACTTCTCTATTCATGGCTTCCTCCTATAATCTCTCCTAATGAGTTTATTTTTAATTCTTTCATCACGCTTGGTAATTCTTCAATAATAGTTTTGCATGCATATGGATCAATTAAATTAGCTGTTCCTACTTGCACAAGACTAGCTCCAGCAAGCATCATTTCAATTACATCATAAGCATTTTCTACCCCTCCACAGCCAATAATCGGAATAGAAACTTCTTTGTATACATCATATATCATTCTAATCGCAACTGGTTTAA
The DNA here is from genome assembly GCA_047973085.1 of Bacilli bacterium. GTDB lineage: Bacteria > Bacillota_I > Bacilli_A > JBKEDG01 > JBKEDG01 > JBKEDG01. The sequence continues at coordinate 1,722 of JBKEBI010000048.1, forward strand.
TTGCAGGACCACTAAACCCACCTTTCTTATTATGAAGTACCACTTTCTTGCTAATTACATCTATCTTCATTCCAAGTAAAGTATTTATTAGAACAATTCCATCTGCTCCAGCATCTTCACAAGCTTTGGCAATTTTTACTATATCAGTAACGTTTGGTGTAAGTTTAACATATAGTGGTTTTTCACTAACAAATTTACAAGCTTTTACTAGATTATAAACTTCATCTGCATCTGTACCAAAATTTATCCCACCCTTGCTAACATTTGGACAGCTAACATTTAACTCAATTGCACATACAACATCACATTCTGAAAGTAATCTTGTAGTGGTAACATAATCTTCTAAACTACTACCACTTACGTTGGCAAATATTTTTTTACTGTAAACTTGCTCAAGTCTTGAAAACTCTGTATCAATTACTTTTTGCACTCCAGGGTTTTGAAGCCCTACAGAATTAAGCATTCCCTTTTCGCACTCTGCAATTCTAGGCGTATTATTTCCAAATCTTTTCTCTAATGTAGTACCTTTAGTAGAAAAACTTCCTAAAATATTAATATCATAAAACTGCGCAAATTCATATCCATATCCAAATGTACCTGAAGCTGGAATAATTGGATTATCAAATTCTAAACCTGGTAAAATTATCTTAGTATTCATCTAAATCAAGCTCTCCTATCTTAAAAACTGGCCCTTCTACACATATTCTTTTATGTTCTCCATTTTTAGTTTTACAACTACATCCCATACAAGCACCAAATCCACAGCCCATACGCTCTTCTATCGAAATTTGTCCTTCAATACCAAGTTTATTTACTGCACTAAGCATTCCCATTGGTCCACATGCATAAATATAATCATAATCTAGTTTATTTTCATTGATAAATTCAATTACATTACCAGAAAAGTCTCCAGTATTATCTACAGTACATACAATTGGGCTATAATCAGAATACGCATTTTCTTCACTAGTATTTAGTCCTATTAATAACTGTACTTCATTGTTATTTTTCAGTTCATCAAAAGTTTGTAATAACGGAGGAATTCCAATCCCTCCCCCAATTAATAAAACTTTTCTATCTTTAATTATTTCAAACCCATTTCCTAATGGATATAATACATCGATAAATTTCCCTGCCTTTATATTGGCTAAATCTTTTGTTCCAAAGCCTTTTATTTTATATATAATTTCAAAATTATTTGTATTAATCTTAGAAATTGAAATAGGTCTTCTTAAAAAATAATTACTTAATTTAATATTTATAAACTGCCCTGCTTTTGCATCAAGCTTTTTATTTAAAATCATTTTATAAGTATCTTTAGCAACAAGCTCATTGCTAACTACTTCTATATTAGATTGTTTCAACATTTATACTTCTCTCCTCTAAAACTGTTAATAACACATCTGCTGTATCAAGTGAAGTAAGAGTAGTTACATTAGAAAGAGCTGCTGTAGTTCTAATTTGATAACCATCTGTCTTACTACTATTTTGCGTACCAGTATTTATAATATATTTAATATACCCATTCTTAATCCATTGTGTAATTTCATTACTATCTTCACTAAGTTTTTTCAATACCTTTACTCTAAGTCCATGTGCTTTTAAAAATTTTGCTGTATTACTTGTAGCTACTAAATTAAATCCTAAATCATAGAATCTATGTGCAATGTCAAGCACATTTTCTTTATCTTCATCAGCAACAGTAATAAAAACTGTTCCCCACTCTTTAATATCCATTCCACTAGCCTGTAGAGATTTATAAAGAGCTTTATTCAAAGTGGACGCATAACCTATTGCTTCCCCTGTTGATTTCATTTCTGGGCCTAAATTGCTATCAAGTCCTGAAATTTTAGAAAAGCTAAATGTTGGTGTTTTAACATAATATTTAGTTATATTTGAATTTATTAAATCTATATTAATATTAAAATCCTTTATTTTTTTTCCAAGCATTACTTTAGTAGCAATATCACAAATATTAATTTCTGTAACTTTTGAAATAAATGGTACAGATCTTGAAGCTCTTGGATTCACTTCAATGATATATACTTCATCATTAGAATCAACAATGAACTGTATATTATATAAACCTTTTATTTTTAAAGCAATTCCAACCTTTTTAGTAATTAATACAATCTTTCTAATAACTTTACTTGATAAACTAAATGTTGGATATACACTAATTGAATCACCTGAGTGTATTCCTGTTTTTTCAATATTTTCCATAATACCTGGAATAAGTATATCTTCACCATCACAAATTGCATCTAGCTCTATTTCTTTTCCTTTAATATACTTATCAATTAATATTGGCTGATTATTAATAGTTTGAATTTCTTTAAAATATCTTATTAAATCATCACTATCACTTACAATTTTCATCGCCTGACCACCTAATACAAAACTTGGTCTAACAAGAACTGGATATC
>JBKEBI010000049.1:0-6839 GCA_047973085.1 Bacilli bacterium
TATTATACCAAGTAGAAGTAGAAATTTTAAGTGAATAACTAACAAAAAGACTCAATATTGCAATTTGTTGAAAACTCAAACATTAAAAAAGACCATCGACTACTTTGTCGACAGTCTGAAAACCAGCATTGCTGGTTTTTTATTTATTTCTGACTCTATTAAACTGATTTAATAAAATAAGCGTAACTGTAATAACTAAAGTAAAAAGTGAATACTCAACTTTTCCTGTCTCAGGAAGTTTATCATTTGTGATAGTATTTCCAGATCCATCTGTTGGAGATTCTATTGTATTATCAATATATTCAACAGATTTTTTAATACTTCCAGAAAATATAAAACCTAGCCTATCACTATTTACAGTTCCTTCATAGTACCAATCCGAACTCAATTCATATACTCCAGCCTCTGTGATAGCGTAAATAAAATTTGAGGTGAAATCAATGTTTGAACCTGTATTTGTATATAGATTAGTAGATAAATCAAATATTTTAGGCTCATAAACTATTTCTTCTTCAAGAATAATTTCTTGATTGCTTATATCTAATTTTTTTATTTGAGAATTCATATCACCTATAGAGCTAATATCAGTAATGCGATTTCCTGCTAAATATAATTCATATAAATTACTTAAATTAGATAGCGGAGAAATATCGCTAATATCATTATTGTTTAAATATAAGTAATACAAAATTTTCATATTTGATAATGCACTAATATCTGTTATTTGATTATTATTTAAATTTAGCATGAATAAATTTAGCGAACTTAGTGGGCTAACATCAACAATTTGATTATCATTTAAATGTAGGTAGTTTAATGCTGAATATTCACCTATAATCTCTAAATCTTGATCAGAAATTTCAGTTGAGTTAAGACCTAACTGCATTAGCCCTCTTTGTTTTTTTAGTGAAATTAAAGTTTCTTCTGCAACAGGTAATCCCGTCAAATCCAAAATTTGTACTCCTGAAATATTGTCTACAATATTATAAACTTGATCGGCATCAGTAACCGGATTTAATGCCATAGATAAATAACTTAAATTTTGTAATGTCCCTAGTGGAGATAGGTCTTCAATATTATTTGAATAAACAGTTACTCTATCTAAAGCAATCATATTTGACAATGCACTAATGTCAGTTAACTCATTTCTATCTAAATAAACCGTAGTTAGCCTACTGTAAGGTGCAAGTTTACCAACCGCAGAAATATCAGTAATGTTATTATCAGACAGGTATAGACTATTTACCCTAACTAAATACTCAACACCTGTTAAATCACTAATCCCTTTCCCTCTAGCGTCTAGTGTGGAAATCGTTGCCATATCCGCTTCTGTAATGTCTGCACTACTATTAATTGCTCTTCCAAGTGCTAAATTTATACTTCCTCTAAGATTAGAGTCTGGTATAGATACTGGATCTGTTGCTGCTCCATTAATATTCTTACTAGATAACGATAGTAAAGCAAATATAGTAATCCCAATTATAAAAAATTTCTTCATTCACATTTTTGTAAAATAAATCAAGCTATTTTACATCCCCCTTTTATCAGTATTGTCGACATTTTTTGTCTTCAATAAATTTTAATTTTTATAAACTTCATGTTTTCTTAGCACCCTTAAAACATGCTTAAGTATTATAACATAAACAAATGTATAAAACAACCTCCAACTATTGAAGAATACTTTTAAATATTTAAAATCACTATATCAAGTTGGAAAAAAAACAAAATTTTGGTATAATATAGTTTAGTAGTAAAAGAAAGAGGTATTATAATGAATAAACAATTTGAAGTAGTTTTACTAGGAAGTGACATGAACACTTATGGCTTTGCAAGGTCACTTCATGAGCAATATGGAATTAATTCTCATTCAATTGGGAAACTACAACTTAATCATACAAAATATAGTAAATTATTAAATCATCATATAGTAGATAAATTTGAAGATGAAAAAGTTTTTGTGAAAGCACTTTTAGACTTATATGAAGAGTTGCAATGTGAAAAAGTATTACTAATTGCATGCGGAGATACCTATGTTGATAAAATTTTAGAAAATAGACAAGCTCTAGAAAATAAATTTATCCTTCCATACATTGACTTAAAACTAGCTAATAAACTTCAGCACAAAACTTCTTTTTATAATCTATGTGAAGAATATGGGCTAGATTACCCTAAAACTCAAGTAGTTTCAAAAGCTACTTATCAAAGCCTTGATGTTACTCTAAAGTATCCGATTGTATTAAAAGCAGCTAATAGTGTAATGTATTGGCTAACAGAATTTGAAGGTAGAAAAAAGGCTTTTTTAATTCATAATGAAGAACAACTAGAAAATACACTACACAAAATTTATAATTCAACATACGATGATGAATTTATTATGCAAGAATTTATTCCTGGTGATGACTCAAGTATTGCAGTTGTAAATAACTATTCCACTAAAGAAGGAAGAGTAGTTATGCAAACATTTGGAAATGTTTTATTAGAAGATCATGCTCCGAATGGTATAGGTAGTCATATGGCAATTATCAGTGGAGAAGAACCAGAACTGTTAAATAAAATAAAGAATTTATTAGAAGATTTAAATTATGTGGGTTTTGCTAATTTTGATTTAAAATATGATAGTCGTGATAAAAAATACAAATTTTTTGAAATAAATTTAAGACAAGGAAGAAGCAGCTTTTTTACTACCAATGCAGGTTGTAATTTGGGGAAATATGTTGTAGAAGATTATATTTTTAATAATAAATTAGAGTATGAAACAGGAATTCCTAATAAACTATGGTCAGTAATTCCTAAATCTGTAATAATGAAATATGTAAAAAACTCAGAAATGAAGGAAAAATTTTTAAAAGTTTATAAAGAGAACGGATACTGTAACTCACTTATATACAATAAAGATTTAAATTTTAAAAGACATATTTCACAATTGAAAGACTTCTATTTACAAAACCTTAGATATTTAAAACATTTTAGTGATAAGGAGTTATAAAATGAAATTAGGAATTATTGGAGGTGTTGGTCCTCTAGCAGGATATGACTTTGGTAAACGTTTAACAAAGGCTACTCCTGTTAAAAATGATCAAGACCATATAAATGCAATATTGTTAAGTGACACATCAATACCAGACCGTACGGAATATATTTTAGGAAAAAGTAAAATTAACCCTCTTTTAAAGCTAAGTGAAGATGTTAATATACTAAACAAATTGAATGTTGATCGCATTGCAATTATTTGTAATACAGCCCACTTCTTTTATGAAGAGCTAGCAAAAATTTCCAATGCTAAAATATACAACATGGTAGATATTACTATGAGTAGCCATATCAATCATAAAATAGGTCTTATTTCCACTCAAGGAACTAAAAACTCTAAGATTTATGATAAATATGCAGAAAAATATAATATAGAACTAATTACTTTGGATGATTTTCATCAAGAAATTTGTACTAATATTATATATTCTCAAGTAAAAAATAATTTAGAAATTTGTGAAAAAGATTTTAGAGCAATCTGTGATTATTTATTTTCAAAAGGATGCGAACATATTATTTTAGGATGTACTGAATTATCTACTGCCAAGGTTCAGTTTCTGCTAAATGATATTTATATCGATCCCGTTAACGAATTAATAAAAGAAATTGTTACAGATTTTTATGGAGGTAATTTATGTGTGGATTCGTAGGTTATGTTAACAAAGACCTTGATAATACAAAAGTAATAAAAGAAATGTGTAATGAAATTATTCATCGTGGTAAAGACCATAGTAAGTATATAGATGACAACATTACATTAGGGTTTCAAAGGCTTAGTATTGTTGGTGAATCAACTGGAACTCAACCAATGGAAGACTATACTAAGAGATATGTATTAATTTTTAATGGTGAAATTTATAACTTTAAAGAATTAAAAAATACACTTATTAAAAAAGGGTACAAATTTAACTCAGAATCTGACTCTGAAGTTATTTTAAATGCTTATGCAGAGTACAAAGAAAAGTGTGTAAATAAACTTAGAGGAATGTATGCATTTGTTATATATGATAAAAAAGAAAATAAAATATTTGGTGCAAGAGACCACTTTGGAATTAAGCCTTTTTACTATTATAATGATAATAATCAATTTATGTTTGGTTCTGAAATTAAATCGTTTTTAAAACATCCAAACTTTATCAAAGAATTTAACAAAGATGCTCTAAGACCTTATTTAATTTTCCAATCAAATGTACTTGAGGAAACATTCTTTAAAAATGTTTTTAAATTAATGCCTGGTCATTATTTAACTTTTGAAAATAATGAATTAAGCATAACTAAATACTATGAATATGAATTTGATAGAACTATCACTGATGAGAAACAAGCGAGAGAGTTGCTTGAAGAAACAATAAATTCAAGTATCAATATTCATACAGATACTGAAAAAAAGCTTTGTACATTTCTATCTAGTGGAATTGACTCTAGTTTAATCACTTCTATACTCAAGCCAGATAAAGCATATTCAGCTGGTTTTAGTGCAATGTTTAATGAAACTGAGGATGCAAAAAAGCTTTGTGAAATATTAGATGTTGAATTTGAAGGATTAACAATAAATGACACTGATATTTTTGAAAATTTAGAGAAAATTGTATTTCACCTTGATGAACCACATTCAAACCCTTCTCTTATCCCATTATACTTTTTAAGTAAAGAGGCTAGCAAAGATTTTGATATCGTACTTACTGGAGAAGGAGCAGATGAACTTCTTGGAGGGTATTATCTATACGATTTAAACTTAAAATTTGAGAAATATGATAAACTTCCTAAATCTCTTAGAAATGGTTTATCAAAGTTCTTTAAAACATTCTCATTTTTACCTAAAGCAAGATTTTTTATTGATGGTAACAAAGAGTTGGAAGATAGATTTATTGGTCAAGCTAAAATCTTTGAGGAGAGTGAATTAGACAAATTTGTAACTACTCCTTCTTCATACACACTAAAGAGTATTTTAGACCCTGTCTATGATAAAGTAAAAAATGAGAATTACATCACAAAAATGCAGTATTTAGATTTAAATATCTGGCAGCCAAGTGATATTTTACTAAAAGCAGACAAAATGACTATGGCTCATACTCTTGAAGGGAGAGTTCCATATTTAGACCTAGAAGTATTTAATATTGCAAGAAAACTAGATACCAAATTTTTAATTAGAGATGGTGAAGTAAAAAAAATTCTTAGAGATATTGCAAAAGCTTCTCTACCAGAAGAATGGGTAAAACGAAAAAAAATGGGGTTTCCTGTTCCCGTAAAAGATTGGCTTAGAAGTGAGCTAGGTTATACATATGCTAAGGAATTATTTAACAAAAAGTGGATTGAAGAGTTTTTTGATATAGAATATATTAATGCACTACTTGATAATCATTATAATTCAAAAATTACTGAACAAAGAAAAATTTGGACAATTTTAATTTTTGCTGTTTGGTATAATAAATTTATAGCTTAGAATACAATACATAAAAAACTACTAATCAGTAGTTTTTTTTAATGCATATTCAATTGCTTTTACGTAACCATCTATTCCAAAGCCAATAAAGCTTTTATCACAAACTTCTTTAATAACATTGACCTTTCTAAACTCTTCTCTATTATTTATATTCGTTAAATGCACTTCAATTTTTACTCCTTTAAAAATATCTAGCGCATCCCTAATTGCATATGAATAATGAGTAAATGCTGCTGGATTTATTACAATGCATTCATATTTATCAATAGCCTTATGGATAGCTTCAATAATTTCTCCTTCAAAATTACTTTGAAAAAAATCAATTTTAAAGTCATATCGGCTTTGAATATTCTCACACATTTGCCTGTAAGTAAAATTGCCATAAATTTCCTCTCTGCTTCCAAGCATATTTAAATTAGGACCATTAATTATTAAAATATTCATTTAAAAACTCCTCTAGTTTACTGTAGCTAAATTTTATATTACAAAAATTGTTATACAATTTTATTCTTTCATTATAAAGTTTACTAACATCTTCTTTACTTTTTAATAGTGGGCGTACTTTTGTAAGATATCTATTTTCTAAAACTTCTAAATTTTCATCCAAAAATATTATTAAGTGATTTTTTAATAATTCAAGATTTTTTGCAGTTTTTACTGCTCCTCCACCTAAACAAATAAATCTTTTATCTAAATTACCTTTAATTATTTGAGCTTCAACTTTTCTAAATTCACTCTCATTTTTTATTAGATCTTCAATTTTATAATTCTTAGATATTTCATCATCTATATCTACTCCATTATACTTTTTACATATTGTACTCTTACCTGCTAATGGCATTCCAATTAAAGCAATGTTTAAATTTAGTTGTTTTAAAACTACTACTAATATTTTTTGAATATATTCTTCACTAACTTTAATTTGATTAAAAATTTCAAAAGATTTAATAGCCTGTACAATTAGCATTTCAATTCCACCAATATATTCTACATTATTTTTATAGCATAAATACTTAAGTTTTGAATTTAATGGATTGTAATTTAAATCAATCACTCTTTTAAAATTCTTTATTACTTCTTCTCCTACAATTGCTTCGTAACTACCCATACCTTTTGGAGTGGCATTTACTAAAAGATCTCCATTAAGACTATTAAAATCTGTCTTATTTAATGTTTCTATTGTAATGCAATTTTTAATGTTATTTTCTATTAACTTAGCTCAAGCCCCCTTACCTAGTACTGTTGTATCTTCTACATTGTATATCTTATTATATAAATACATAAAAACATCTATATCAACGTTATATCCTTGACTATTATAAACAACAATAAAAACACCAATTACAGAATTATCATTGATATATTT
>JBKEBI010000018.1:0-22130 GCA_047973085.1 Bacilli bacterium
ACAAATAAATTTAAAGATAAAAATTATAAAAGTTTGTATGAAAGCAATAATGGACAGACCCGTACATATAAGAATTTAGCAAGTAGTATAGACAGTAAAGCATATCAAGCAGTTGGAAGCGCAATGGCTAAAAATCCGTATTTCATAGTTGTTCCATGACATAGAGTCGTAAACAGTAATGGGAAGCTCGGAGGGTTTTTTCACGGAACTAAAATGAAAGAAAAAATGATATTTTTTGAAAAATGTAGAGTGTTTAATGAGCAAATGTATAATAAGTTTAAATTTAGTGAATTTGAAATAAGTAGCTTAAAAAATAATGAAAAACTAAATAAGATGTTTGAAGTTATGGAAATTGAGACAGAGTTGAATGTTTTTTCAAATTTATTTGCATGTATGATTTCAAATATTATTTATCAGCAAGTTGCTTTTAAAGTAGCAAGATACAGCGAAGTAATGCTTTTTGATTATTTACAATATGATGTTAGTCCAGAAGCTATTTTAAAGATAGATGATAAGACTTTTAAAAGATTTAAGATATTTGGAAAAAGAATGGATTATATTAGAAATTTTGCAAATTTTACAGTAGAAAATCAAAGCTTTTTTAGTAATATTGATACATATAGTGAAGAAGAAATTTTTGATATTCTTATAAAAATTCCTGGAATTGGAAACTGGAGTATAGAAATGTTTTTTATTTTTGGACTTACTAAAAATGATATTTTATCATTACAAGATTTAATTATTGTAAAAGGATTAAAAAGGTTATATGGAGAAGTAGACTTAACTGCTGTAAAAGTGGAGATAAATGACTATGCTACAATTACTTCAGTTAATTTATGGAAATTTATTGAAAAGGAATTTTATAAACAAATAAAATAATAGCGGAAATTAACTATATTTGAATTTAATAAATTGATATGATATTTCTTGTATATTTTAATATAAGTTGTATCATATTTTATGGTTAAATATAAAAAAATTATTTAGGAGGAATTATGAGAAATAAAATTATATTTACTTTAGCTTCAATAATAATGTTACTTATGTCAGTAGTGCTTTTAAACCCTTCTGAAATAAAATATGAGCAAATTGATTATGATAAATATTATGAAATGCTAGAAGAACTTTCAAAGGAAGAACGTAGTTTAAATCACCCATATCATGATATTTCTAGAGACTATTTGGTAGATGAATTAGAAGCTCGAGGTTTAGAGGTATCACTGATTAATAGCGAAGAAGATGAAGTTATTTATAAAGATGATGGTGAAGTATTTGAATATGGAGTTTCTAATATTTATGCAACACTTAAAGCAAATAACCCAAGTGAAAATAAGAAGAATATTGCTTTTGTCTCACATTATGATTCAGCTGTTGGAAGTTATGGTGCAGGAGATGCAGGACTTGCTGTAATAAGCTTTTTTGCAGGACTTGATAGTATTATTGAACAAGCGCGTGTAAATGATATTACTATACTAATTACAGATCATGAAGAATCGGGTCTTATTGGAGCAAACTATATTGCAGATTATCATCCAGAACTTCTAGAACAAATAGATTTTTTATACAACTGGGAATCACGTGGTACAGGTGGAAATGTAATACTTTTTGAAACAACAGAAAATGATTATCAAGCAGTTAAAAACTATTCAAAAGTGGTTAAGCAACAATTTGCTGCTTCATTTGCAACAGCTGTATATGGAAGAATGCCCAATGGTTCAGATTTTACGGTTTTTAAAGAGTCTGGTGTTGAAGGATTAAACTTTGCTATGATAGAGCAATTTGCAGACTATCACACAAAGCAAGACCATATTGATAATATACCGAAAGAAACATTTAATAACTATATCAATAATGTTGAACAGTTAATGGTAGATTCTGCAATAAATGATTTTACAATAAAATCAACTAGTTCAAGTGTATATTTTAATTATTTTGATAAAGCAATTGTAGTTAATGAATATGTAGTGTCTGTAATGTTAGTAGTTTCAATACTACTACTAGGATATATTATTTTTATGGAAAAAGACATTGAACTAAAATATGTTGCTTTTACAATACTTGCAGTTATTATTTCATTTATAATAGCAAATCTACTTGCATTAATTCCAATTTCAATTTTTGAAAGATTTTCAGAATATAAACCACCGCAAGAAACAGATAAAATAAGATTTGATTTAATTTATAATAACTTTTATGCAATTTTCATGTATGCTATATTGCTTGCTTCAATGCTTGGAATAACTAAATTATTTGAAAAGAAAAATCTTATTTCTAGAAGATCAATGTTTATCGTTGCTCTTACAATTGGAGTTATATTAGAACTAGTAGTGTTTAAAGCTCTATACGGAGGAGTAATTATCTTTATGATTCCTGTTTTAGTAATGGAAATAGTTTATATTTTGAGACAAAAAATTAAAACAGAATTAGTAAATTTACTTTTAATTCTTATTTTAATTCCAGTATTTTATCCAATAGTTTACTATATTTATATTGCACTTACTGTGAATGCATATGCTATTTTAATTAATGTGCTGGTAATTTTCACATTATTCTTCATGCATTTACATTTAAATAATGAAAAATAAAATGTTAATACATAATTTAAAAAATGGAGGGAAATATGAATATTAATTGGATTACAATAAAAGTTAATGATCTTGAAAAATCAAAGCAATTTTATAATAAATATTTAGGTATGAAGGTTGAGTCAGAATTTTCAGTAAATGAGTTTATAAATATTGTATTTTTTGAAGCAAAAAATGGTATAAAAATTGAACTGATCCATGATAAGAATATTGATGATGTTAAAATAGATACAAATAGTAATATATCAATAGGGATTACATCACATAGGTATTACGAGTTGCTTTCTCATGCAAGAGAAACAAATATTATTACAATAGAGCCCACTATATTAGGTGGAGGTTTGGAATGTTTTTTTGTCAGTGATCCTAATGGAGTAGGAATACAGATTATAAAACCATAGAGATGATGTAGGATAAAAATATGCATTATTATATGTAATAGAATATTATACAACTGAGATACATACATTAATTTTGTATGTATTTTATTTAAGAAAATACATGATAAGTATAAAAATTGAGGAGTCAGCTATATATGTTCTTAATGGTACATTCTTTATTCAACCATCATATATAATTAATAACTGATTGCGTGGAACTAAGTATATATCAATTTATATGAGTGAAACCTTTCTCTTAAATATATTTTATTACGATATATCGTAATAAATATATTTTTATACACTTTTGTTTCGTTATATCGTAATAAACTTTACTTAGAAGTTTGTAAATGCTATGGACATTTAAATTTATTTATAGTATAATTAACTTGAGACGACGGTCTCTAGTCTATTAAAAGTTATTACGATTCCGTATTAAGTCGTAATGACGTCCGGGCCTTTGAGCCCTTTTTTTGTGCTTCACTATCAATTATTATATTGTTAAAATACTAGTTGTAATTATATCAATAATTATCTGTAAATTAATTTAAATAAGTGTTATAATTTAATTAAAGGAGGATAAACAATGAAATATACTTTAGGTTTAGATTTAGGAATAACTAGTATTGGTTGGGCAATGATAGGTTTAGATGACGATGGAAACTCTACTCATATCATCGATGCTAATGTAACAACTCTTGAGTCAATAGAGGATGATAAGGGAGAACTTAAAAATGTTGAGAGAAGAACTGCAAGAGGAATAAGAAGGACAATTAGAAGAAGGGCATATCGTGTTGCAAGAGTGAAAGACATTTTAAAAGATATTGATGTAAATGTAGATGGATTATATAATATAAAATCTAAGAAGCAATATAATCCTTATTATTTAAAAGTAAAAGGTCTTAATAATGAACTTACTAAAGAAGAACTTTCTATATGTTTAATTCATTATGCAAAGCATCGTGGTTTTAAGTCAAATAGAAAAGATAAGTCTGTTTCAGATGAAGGAGATTTACTTACGAGCATAAGTGAAAATAAGACGTATTTAATTGAACATAACCTTACTGTATCACAGTTTTTATATGAAAAATATATTGAATCTAATGGAAGTAATAAAATTAAAAATACTACTGGAAATTATCAATACTTATTTGATAGAGAAACATATTTGGAGGAAATAGAAATTCTTCTTAAAAATCAAGTTAAAACAGGAGTCGTCACAGAAGAATTCAAAGAAAAGTTTATTAAAATATGGGAGTCTCAAAGAGATTTTAGTGAAGGTCCTGGAGAACCTAGTGAATATGCAGTCGATTTTTCTAAAACTTTTGGTTATTGTAAGTTTCCAATAGATGGAGTAGAGCAATTACGTGCTCCTAAATGTGCTCCTACTACTGAAATCTTTACTTTACTTCAAAAATTAACTAATATTAGATATGTAGTTATGGAACAATTAGATGAGATAGAAGAAAAAGAAAGTAAGGCTGCTAAAAAAAGAGAATACAAGCGCTTAAGTGCATCGAATGTTGAGAGTATTTTATCTAAAGCAAAGGATAAAGCATCTTTAACATACGGCGATATTGATAAAATTTTAGGTGGAGACATTATTTTTCAAGGATTGGACTTACCAACTAAGAAATTTAATGAATTAGTTTTTAAGTATAAAGAAGCTAACAAAATATCTAAAGAGGATAAGATTGATTTCAAAGATGAAAGTTTTATAAAGTTATTGAATGCGGAAAAGAAAAAGATTGTGGTTGGTAAGCTTACTAACTTTCATAGTATAAAGAAAGTATTTAAAGACAATGGACATGAAAATGATTTTTTAGCTATGCCACTAGAATATCTAGATGATATTGTTACTGGACTTACGTTTTATAAGACAGAGAATAAGATTAATAATTATTTTTGCCAAGAAGGAAGTCAAGAATTTAGTGAACTTGATTGGAATTTATATCCAGAAATAGTTAATAATGTAATTCCTAAAATAAAAACTTTTAATGAATCAGCAAGCTTGTCATTAAAACTTATGAGAAAATTAAATCCTCTATTAATTGAAGGAAATGATTATTATGAAGCAATGGAGAAGCTGGGTTATGATCATTATGCTCCTGCGGTTGAAAGAGAAAAGTCAGAATTGCTCCCTGATATGTCAATAGTAATTAATGATTTTCCCAATGAGCTAACTAATCCACGTGTCTCAAGGGTCTTATCTGCAACTATGGCATTGATAAATAGTTTGATCAAAAGATATGGTAAACCAACTAACATCCACATAGAAACAGCAAGAGATATTGCCAATAAGAGAAATAAGCGTGGGCAAATATTTAATGAAAACATGAACAATTATGAGTATAATCAACGTTTAAAATATACAATAGCGAATGAGTTAAAGGTAAAGAGTATTGATAAAGTTAGCAAAGATGATGTAGAGAAACTAAAACTATTTTATGAACAAAATGAATATTGTATGTATTCTTTTGAAAAAATTGATATCGATAAACTTTTCTCTACAGATGTTCAAGTTGACCATATAATACCTTATTCAAGGTCTTTTAATAATAGTTATAGTAATAAAACACTGGTTTTAACTAAATACAACCAAGACAAGAGAAATAGAACTCCATATGAATATTTCAAACAAGATAGAAGTGAGGATTATAGTAAATTCGTAAATAGTGTTGAAAGTAATTTTAAAATTAGTTCTCCTAAAAAGAAGAATTATTTAGCATCAGAAATAACGGAAGAATTTAAAACTAGAAGTTTAAATGATACAAGTTATATTACGGAATACTTAATTAAGATTTTAAATACATATATGGAAGTGGATGGAGATGTGGTGGGTTACAAAGCTGGTATAGTAAATTCACTGAAAAAATCTTGGGATTTACAGTATTTAACTCATTCTTTAATTAACTCTGAATATTCAAGTAGAGATGTGTCGAAGTATGTTGGGTATAAACTAGAAAAAGATTACTTAAAGTTTGAATTTGAGAATAACCTTGTCGACAAAAACATTGTATTAGAATTAAAGCGTGCTAAAATAATTGAGAAGACTCCAAAAGAAATTGTTGAACTAGATAATGCATTAGAGGAAGTTTTAAAAAATCCGGAATTTCTACTGGAATTAGATCAAATAATGCTAGCTAAAGATGAAGGTAAAAGAACAGTATATAATATGTATATGGAAGTGGTTAAGACTGAAAGTCTGAATCAATATTTGAAGAATAAGTATATTCTTATAATGAATCAAATTAAAATTGATTATGATAAGGCACAAATAAAAAAAGATAGAGATAATCATCTTCACCATGTGTTAGATGCTGCTTGTGTAGGAGTCTTAAATAGAAAATTTGAAAAAGCTGTTACAAGTTTCTATCAAGAGATGGAAGAAATAAAAATTGAAGCAAAAAAAGAATTTGATAATAACAGACAATACACAAATAAAATGTCTGGAACAGTTGTAAATAACTTTGAAGCATTAAACAATGATATAGATAATATGTGGTATGACCAGTTTCCAAAACCATATAAGAATTTTGACTTGGAAGTTAAACTTAGGATATACGAGCAAGATGATAAGAAACAGAAAGAACGTTTTGGTGTGATGTTTAATGATAGTTATGAAAGAAATATAAGACCGGTTTTTCCTGTGTACAAAGGTATAAAAAGAAAAACTATGAAACTTCATAAAGAAACATATTATGGTAGCATGAAATTTGAAGATGGAGAATTTTTAACAAAGAGAGTAGATGTAAATACAATTACAACTAAAAACATTGAAAAAATTGTTGAGATTAAAAGAGGGAATAAACAGTTAAAAGAAATCATTACAAATTGGCTTGCAAATAAACAAACAGAGTATCCTATGCTACCAAATGGAAGACCAATAAAGAAAGTTAAAATGATTGATAAGACAATTGATAAATCAATTCAGATTGCAGAAGGTAAATATGTGGGGGTTGACAAAGTTGCAAGAATTGATATTTACAAGTCACCAAACGATGAAAAATTGTACTTTGTACAGAGAAATCCAATTTCATTAAATGCTGAAATGAATGGAGAAGATTTTGCGATACAGTTATGGTGGGGACAAGGTAAAAATGTTAAAACAATGCTCTTTTCTGAACTATCTAACTACACATTATATAAGAAAATATATCCAAGACAATTAATCTACTTGAGAACTAAAGATGGTGAATCTTATTGTTATGCAAGTGGATTTACAAGTGGTATGTTTGAAGTTAAATCTGTACTTGGAGACGGACAAGATTTAATTGACAATAAGGTAAGTGGAAAAGTGAAGGAAAGATATCAAATCACTATATCAACGATTAAATCAATCGATAAAGTATCAATAAATAATTTAGGAGAGATAGGCAAACATTTTTAGTTTGCCTATTTTTATTATGAGTTTTAGACAAGTGGTAATTAGAAAGTCAGAAAAAATAAGACTTTCTAATAATAATTTATGTGTAGTTAATAATGAAAAAGAAGTGAAAATCCCACTGGAAGATATTTTTATAGTATTAATTGAAGATCCTAATACAATTATTACTACTAATATAATAAGTAAATGTGTTGATAATAGAATTTGTATAATTACATGTGATGAAAAGCATTTACCATGTGCAATGATAACAGGATACAACCAGCATCACAGAGCATTACATGTAATGCATTCACAGTTGAATCAAACCTTTGAAATGAAGTCACAAATTTGGAAACAGCTTATAAAATCAAAAATATATAATCAGTATTTAGTTGCCAAATATACAAGTAATGTTGAAAAGGATACAGAATTACTAAAAGAATACACGACAAATGTTAAAGATGGTGATATAGATAATAGAGAAGGGATTGCAGCAAAAGTCTTCTTTAAGAGCGTATATGGTACAGAATTTATTAGATTTTATGATGATGGTATTAATCATGCAATGAATTATGGATATACGATTATAGCTTCAGCAATTACAAGAGAGTTAATAGCTTATGGTATAGATCCTAAATTTGGAATATGGCATGATAGTAAAGCAAACTCATTTAACTTAAGTTACGATATTGTTGAAGTATTCAGACCATTAGTAGACTATTGCATTTATGAAAATATGCATAAAATAGAAAATGAATTAACGTTAGAAATGAGAAAGGAATTGATTAAGTTGTTAAACGTTAGAGTTGATTTGGAAGGTAAAATGCAAACAGTACAATATTGTATAACTAGAATTGTTAAAAGTTATGTGGGAGTAATTGAAGGAAAGAGAAATGACTTAGTATTACCTAAAATAGAGAAAGTTGATTTTTATATCAGTGAGTAAATATAAAGATATGAGAATAATAGTAATGTTTGATCTTCCTACAATAACACATAAAGAAAAGCAAGAATACTCTACTTTTAGAAGATTCTTGCTAGGTAATGGATATATAATGGTTCAATATTCAGTATACTCTAGATTTTGTAGAAACAATACTGATGTCAATAAACATATAAAAAGACTTATTGATAATAAGCCCAAATATGGAAATGTAAGAGTTTTACAAGTGACAGAGAAGCAATATGAAAATATGGTGTTTTTAATTGGAGAATTTAATTTTCATGAAAAAACTATCAACACCAATCCTATGATTATTATAGAATGAGTGCTAGCCTATTAAAAATTATTAGGGGTCCGTATCAATATGTGTGGTAATTCAGCAAAACAATGTGTATTAGTCTATTAAAAATTATTAGGGGTCCGTATCTTCAGCTGGAAAGGCTGAAAGTATATTATCGTATTAGTCTATTAAAAATTATTAGGGGTCCGTATCCTATAAACTTTTGTCTCATAATTATCACCTGTATTAGTCTATTAAAAATTATTAGGGGTCCGTATCTTCCTGATTTAGCCAAATTTTGTTTCTCTGGTATTAGTCTATTAAAAATTATTAGGGGTCCGTATCTAGGTTTACTTCTCTATCCAATGTTAAGTAGTATTAGTCTATTAAAAATTATTAGGGGTCCGTATCAATTTCGCTGACTTAAGAGCAACACAAAGTGTATTAGTCTATTAAAAATTATTAGGGGTCCGTATCTGAAATTATTTATTATGGATTTCATAAAAAGTATTAGTCTATTAAAAATTATTAGGGGTCCGTATCCAACAATACTGTTAACGCACATGTAAAAGGGTATTAGTCTATTAAAAATTATTAGGGGTCCGTATCGCAGTACAAGGCGTTAAAGGAAGTGTAACAGTATTAGTCTATTAAAAATTATTAGGGGTCCGTATCAGAATTGTAATTGCCCATATCATTAGTTTAGTATTAGTCTATTAAAAATTATTAGGGGTCCGTATCCTTGTGCATTACTAGTTTGCTCCATTATGGGTATTAGTCTATTAAAAATTATTAGGGGTCAGTATCTACTGTTCGTTCTGCTTCATTAATTACAACGTATTAGTCTATTAAAAATTATTAGGGGTCCGTATCTTGGGTTAATAGCATTGTCTTGATTGTATCGTATTAGTCTATTAAAAATTATTAGGGGTCCGTATCTGTGTTAGGTGAGTTCGCAACTTTAGATAAGTATTAGTCTATTAAAAATTATTAGGGGTCCGTATCGGAAGTAAGTGCTATTGAAATGGGATATGAGTATTAGTCTATTAAAAATTATTAGGGGTCCGTATCCCTGTAATTCAGGATTATTCCTATATTCAAGTATTAGTCTATTAAAAATTATTAGGGGTCCGTATCCCTAACAATATTATACAATATTAAATATATATAGTAAAGGAGAAGAAAATGAAAATAGAATATTATGTGAATAACCAATATATAACATTAGAAATAGGTAAGAAAAATCTTTTTTTAAAGGAAATTGGAGGAGGTAAGAGTAGCTTTAGCGAATTATTTTTTGAAGGTATGAGTGCTAAGTCATCACATGATTTTGTTGTAAATGGTGTTAATGTAGATAAAACCATGTTTAATGTTATATATGTTGATGAACAGTTCGATTTTGATGATTATTTGAAATTTAAAGTTAGAGGAGATATGTTTAAAGATTTTAAGAAAAATCTTTTAGAAGATTATGAGGAAAGCTTGAATCAATTTTTGTTGAAATTGAATGAAGAGATATTTGAAAATAATTTTAGTCAATATTATGATATTTTGAATAATAGTTTGGTAAATGGTAAAATAATTTTGAATAGTGGAATTAATTCAATTGAAGATGTTTATGATAAGATGTTTGGCTTAATATTTGATAATGAAAAGTTATCTTATAGTTCAAAAATAGAAATAGTTATCAAACATATGCTTTTATTCAAGGATAAGGTCAAAGCAAATATAATTATTATAGATGATTATATTATTAGGATGAATTATGAAGTTATTTCAAGTATATTAAAATTAATAGATGAATTAGATGGAGTATATGTTATATTTACAAGTAGTATGTGTTTGTGCTTGAATAAATTTGATAATGTATTCTTTAGTGGGTTAGAAAAATTAAGTTTAGAGGTTTTATATAAGAAACTTTTCTTATATCATCAATGGGATAAAGAGGGAGATTTTAACGTATTTTATGATAGTCATATAAGTTTAGTTGAAAAAAATGACTTAGTAAAATTTGAAAATTTAATTTCTAAGTATGAGACTATATTTTATAATATAGCTGATTTAAATAATTTTTGTAATAAGGCTATAGAAATTGTAAATCTATTATAAGTAATTACATGTAGTGGTGATAATATGAATAAGATTTGGTATCAGATTTGAGGAATAAGTTTACAGATATATCAAAAGTAGTTCATGAAACTAATAAATCAACTTTAAACAAAAAAAGATATAGTAGTAATATGTATAGAGGGTATTGAAAACTTACAGTTTGAAAGTGAGGTTGAGAAAGAAAAAGAATGGCAAATTAAATATTTTCTTCAAAAGAAGTTTTAAAGGATATAATTGAATGTATTATTAGTGATTTAAGAAATCTTTTAGTTGCTAAAAGATTTGGAATTGAAATGTGAAATACTTCTAGACAATTTAAAGAAGCAATTTAAGAATATATTGAATACTGCAACAATGTAAGAAAAATTAAATGGTTCAAGTTCAATAAATATCGAAAGATGGAAACCGAGCAGATACAAGTATAAAATCTATATCAATATACGAAAAAAGAAGTAAATTTTAATCACTTCTTTAAAAGGTACAACTTTTTTGGGGTACTACACATTTACATTATCTATTTCTTTAATTTTTCATTAAGCATTTTAATTACATCTATGTGTTTTTCTTCTCTTCTAAAAATTCGCATTATGTTTTCTCTGTGTAAATATAGAATGAAAATGTAAAATGCTATTGTTATTAGCCACTCTACGTTTGAAAAGTTGTAGAAATATGCCACTGAAAAATATCCAACTGCTACACTGATAAATGATCCAAGTGACATAATTTTTGTTATTAGTAATATTAGAATTAATATTGCTCCAGCTATAATAAATATTCTCCAATCAATTGGTAGAAGTACTCCAATAGATGTTGCCACCATTTTTCCACCTTTAAATTTAGCAAATATTGGAAAAGCATGTCCTACTGCAGAAATCATTCCGATAAAAAGTGGAAATACTGAGATGATATTATTGTTATATAAATTTACAGCTATTAAAGTTGTGAAAGTACCTTTTACTAAAACATCAAATGCTGCAGTTGCTAGTGCTGCTCTAAACCCTAAATTTCTAAGCATGTTTGTAGTTCCTAGGTTTCCACTTCCTATTTTTCTAATATCAGTCCCGTTATAGAAAACTTTTCCAATTATTAGAGCAGAAGGTGTTGAACCTATTAGATATGCTATTATTAAAATGATAAAATTCATAAAATTCCTCCAGATTATTTAAGTGTTTCTCTAATTTATGATATAATATAATATGAGTTTTTTCAAGTGCAAGGAGTGATTAGATGCCGAAAAAATATTCAGAAGATTCAATTAAAGTGCTAGAAGGGCTAGAAGCAGTTAGAAAAAGACCAGGAATGTATATAGGGTCAACTGACAAACGTGGGCTTCATCATCTAGTATGGGAAATTGTTGATAATTCTGTAGATGAAGCGATGATTGGTAATGGAGATGAGATTACTGTAATCATCACAAAAGAAGATGGAATAAAAGTAATAGATAAAGGAAGAGGAGTTCCGGTAGGAATGCATTCAACAGGAGTGCCTACACCAGAACTTATTTTTGCGACACTGCATGCAGGTGGAAAGTTTGAAGAAGGTGGATATGTTTCTTCAGGTGGGCTTCATGGTGTGGGGGCTAGTGTAGTTAACGCACTTAGTTCTAAGTTTTATGTTGAAATTTGTCGCGATGGTTATTTACATACGATTAAATTTGAAAATGGTGGAAAGTTAGTTCAGAAATTAAAAAAAGAGGAAAAAACTTCAAAGACTGGAACAACTGTTTATTTTCAACCTGATAAAATTATGTTTAGTGAGACAGTATATAATTTCTCAACTATTACTGAGCGGCTACGTGAAACTGCTTTTTTAATTAAAGGTCTTCGTACAACTGTAATTGATGAGCGTACTGGTGATAGTGAGTCCTATTTTTATGAAAATGGACTTAGTGCTTTTGTAGAGTTTTTAAATGAGGATAAAAATGTTTTACATAAGCCACAGTTTTTTTCTTCAGTGGATAGTGAGACTGGTATTGAAGTTGAATGTGCTTTTCAGTATACTTCTTCTTTTAATGAGAGTATTATTTCTTTTGCTAATAATATTCGTACACGTGAAGGTGGGACACATGATATTGGAGCTAAAACTGCTTTTACAAGAAGTATTAATGATTATGCTAAGAATAAGAAGATGTTGAAAAACATTAAAAGTTTAGATGGTAGTGATGTACGTGAAGGCCTTTCAATGTGTCTTAGTGTAAAGATTCCTGAGAAGTATTTTATTATGGAAGGTCAAACCAAGACAAAGCTTGGAACTGGTGAAGCTAGAAGAGTTGTTGAAACTTGTGTTACTACAAATTTAAATTATTTTCTAGAGGAAAACCCTAAAGTTGCTAAACAGATAATTGATCGTGCAGTTGATGCACAAAAGGCACGTGAAGTTGCTAAAAAGCAACGTGATAGTAAAAAGAAGAATAGTAAGAGTTCTTCACTGTTTTTAAGTGGTAAGCTTACGCCTTGTCAATACAAAGATGCTACGAAAAATGAATTATTTATTGTTGAGGGAGATTCTGCTGGAGGTAGTGCTAAACAGGGGCGTGATCGTAAGTTTCAAGCTATTTTACCGTTGCGTGGGAAAGTATTAAATAGTGAGAAAGCTAAGTTTAGTGACATTATTAAAAATGAAGAGATTAATTCAATGATTTATGCAATTGGTAGTAATGTTGGAAAAGACTTTGAGATTGATAAATGTAATTATGATAAGGTAATTATTATGACAGATGCCGATACAGATGGTGCTCATATTCAAACGCTTTTACTAACGTTTTTCTATCGCTTTATGAAAGAGTTAGTTGAAGCTGGTAAAGTATATATTGCAATGCCTCCACTTTATAAAATTAGTTATGGTAAAAATAGCGACTATGTGTGGACTGATAAGGAGTTGCGTGATTTAATTAATGAAATAAATGGTAAGTATACAATTCAACGTTATAAAGGTCTAGGTGAAATGAATGCGGATCAGCTTTGGGAAACAACTATGGACCCAGAAACAAGAACTCTAATTCAAGTTACAATTGATGATCTTGCGCTTGCTGAGCGTAGAGTAAGTGTTTTAATGGGAGATAATGTTGAAAATAGAAGAAAATGGATTGAAAATAACGTTGATTTCAATCAAATTGATGCGTTAGTTGGTGAAGACTATGAATAAACTTTTAAAAATGAATTTAGAAGATATTATGGGAGATCGTTTTGGAAAATATTCTAAATATATTATTCAAGATCGTGCGCTTCCTGATATTCGTGATGGTCTAAAGCCAGTTCAAAGAAGAATTTTATTTGCGATGAATAGTGATAATAATACTTATTCAAATGCTTACCGTAAAAGTGCTAAAACTGTTGGTAATGTTATCGGTAATTATCATCCTCATGGTGATACTAGTGTATATGATGCAATGGTTAGGCTTAGCCAAAATTGGAAAGTGCGTGAAACACTTGTTGAAATGCACGGTAATAATGGTAGTATTGATGGTGATTCTGCTGCTGCGATGCGTTATACTGAAGCTAGACTTTCTAAGGTTAGTTCTTTGCTTTTAGAAGATATTAAAATGAATACGGTTGATATGGTTTATAACTTTGATGATACGCTTCTTGAGCCAGTTGTTCTTCCTGCTAAATACCCTAATTTACTTGTTAATGGTGCTAGTGGAATTAGTGCAGGTTATGCAACAAATATTCCTCCACATAATTTAGTAGAGGTTTTAAATGCGTTAATATATTTAATTAAAAATCCCAATTGTCGTGTAGATACATTATTTAAATATGTAAAGGGACCTGATTTTCCTTTAGGAGCAACTGTAAGTGGAAAAAAGGAAATTGAAGAAGCTTTAACTACTGGTAAGGGTCGTGTAGTTGTTAAGAGTAAATACGAAATTGAAAAAGAAAAAGGGAAGCATAAGATTGTTGTTAGTGAAATTCCTTATGAAGTTAATAAGGCAAATTTAGTTTATAAAATTGAAGAAATTAAGGAATTAAATAAAGTTAGTGGTATTAGTGAAGTTCGTGATGAGTCTGATAAAGATGGAATTAGAATTGTAATTGAGTTGAAAAAAGATGCTAATTGTGAATTGATTATTAATTATTTGCTTAAAAATACTGATTTACAAACTTATTATAATTATAATATGGTTGCTATTGTTGATCGTAAACCAAAACTTGTTGGAATTAAAGAAATTCTTGATGCCTACTATACTCATCAAGTAGAAGTTTTAACAAGAAAGTGTAATTTTGAGTTAGAAAAAGTTTTAAAAAGGCTTCATATTATTGAAGGACTAGTAATTGCACTTGATAAGATTGATCTGCTTATTAAAATAATTCGTGCTTCAAGTAATAAGAAGGATGCTATTGAAAATATTTGTAATGAATTTGATTTAACTTTTACACAAAGTGAGGCAATAGTTAATCTACAACTATATCGTTTAACAAGTACTGATATTGATGAGCTCTTACAGGAAAAATCAGAGCTTGAAGTAAAAATTAGTGAGCTTAGAGAA
Source organism: Bacilli bacterium (assembly GCA_047973085.1). GTDB lineage: Bacteria > Bacillota_I > Bacilli_A > JBKEDG01 > JBKEDG01 > JBKEDG01. The sequence goes on from JBKEBI010000018.1 coordinate 15,153, forward strand.
ATTTTAAATGATCGTGACATTTTAAATGCAAATTTAATTGCGATGTTTAAACTTATTATTAAAGAATATGGTAGTGAGCGTAAAACGATAATTGAAGAAGTACATGAAACAATTAAAATTGACGAAAAAGATTTAATTTCTAATGATGAAGTTATTGTAACTTTAACTAAGGATGGGTATGTTAAAAAGACTAGTCTTAAGTCATATAATAGTAGTGAATTTGAAGATTATGAGAAAAAGGATGATGATTATCTAATTTGTGCCACTAAGTGTTTTGAACTAAATTATGTTTTAGCATTTACTAGTAAGGGGAATTATATAGTTATTCCTGTCTATGAACTAGCCTATAAAAAGTGGAAAGAGTTAGGTGAACATGTTTCAAACTATGTTTTAATGAAATCAGATGAAGAAATTATTAGTGCATATATAATTGAGGGATTTAATAGTAATAAGCTTGTTACTGTATTTAGTGATGCTGGTTATGCAAAAAGAGTTGTTCTTAGTGATTTAAATGTAAGTAGATTTAATAAACCATATATGATTTTAAAACTAGGTGAAGGTGAGAAACTTATTTCTGCTACATTCAATAGTGGTGAAGAATGTGTATGCGTTAGTAAAAATGGTTATGGGCTACGTTTTGCAATTGAGGAAATCAGTATTCAAGGTACAAAGTCAAAGGGTGTACGTGCAATTGGCTTAAAAGATGATAAGCTAGTGTATGGTGATTTAGTTCATGATAAATATTTACTTATTTTAACTAATGAAAACAAGGCTAAGAGATATTTAGTTGATGAAGTAGTAAAAACTGCTCGTAGTAGAAAAGGTAATCTAATTATTAAGAAAGTTAAATCTAAAGAAATTGTTGTTAGGTCTGCATTACTTGTTAATACAGATGATGTTTTAATGAGGTTTGATACTGCAACTAGTGTAATTAAGGCTAGTAGTATTGCAATTGGTAATTCAAGTAATGGTGGAAGTGTTATTAATAAATTAAATGTAGTTGAGTTAAGTTATAATTATTGTGATGTTTTTAACAATATTATTGAAAACTATGAAGAAGAGATAAGTGAAGAAATTAACAATAATAAAAGTGTAAAAAATGTGGCTAAATCAGATAGAAATAATGAAAATCACTTAAAAAATGATAATGAAAGTGATATAATTGAAGAGGAGATTTTCTTCGATGAGATTACAATCGACGATTTTTTAGAGTAGAGGTGTAGAGATGATTCAGAAATTAAGGGAAATTATTTTAGATGAAGCAATCCCAAGTAAACATGATTATGAATATGTAGAGTTTACAGATGCAAAGCTGTTGTACTATCCAATAACAACAGATAGAGCATCAAAGGGAGAGGTTTCTATTAAAGAAGGAGATTACGTTTCAATTGGTCAAGTAATTGGTCAACGAGATGGAGGATTCTTTAAGCAAAATATCCATGCTACTGTAAGTGGGAAGTATATTGGGAATGAAAAGAAGTTTTTTAAGCATGGTAAAAAGGTAGATTGTATTGTAATAGAAAATGATTTTAAAGAAGTATATTGCGATACAGTTACAGATTTATCAAAAGAAGAAATTGATAAATTTTCTAAGCAAGATATTATTGACGCAGTTGAACGCAATAGTATTGTAGGTTTGGGAGGAAGTGCTTTTCCAACAAGTATTAAGTTAGCCATTGATAAAGATATTCATACTGTAATACTTAATGGTGTTGAATGTGAACCTTATTTAGTAAGTGATTATTATGCGATTGTGAAACATTCAAAGGAAATTATTTTAGGTTTAGAACTTATTATGAAAGTTTATGGGGCGACTAAAGGTTATGTTGCTATAAAATCAAAAAATATTGAGTTATATGACTGTTTAGTGAAAGAATTAAATGAAATTGGAAATAGTAATATTGAGATAAAAAAAGTTGGTAACTATTATCCTCAAGGGTATGAAAAAGATGTTATTAAGAGTACTTTAGGTCTTAGTATTCCAGTAACTGTTATGCCAGCTGAACATGGAATAATGGTACTTAATTCCACTTCGTCAAAAGCTATATATGATGCAGTAAAGTATAATTTACCTGTTTTAGAAAGAGATTTCCTTGTTACAGGACAAGCAATTAATGAGCCTAAAACTTTTCTTGTAAAGGTTGGAACTCATGTACCTGACATTATTGAAAAATGTGGAGGGTATAAGGATGAATATCCAGAAAAAGTTTTAGTTGTAGGTGGTCCAATGATGGGTAGCTCTGTTGCGCTTGATGATGTAGTAGTATCTTCAGCAGTTACTTCAATACTTGTTTTACCAAAAGTTGATGATAAAGAGGAGCCTTGTGTAAGATGTGGATCATGTGTATATTCATGCCCATCTAAGCTTTCTCCAATTTCAATTGCAAATGCAGTGAAGGGTAAAAATAATGAAGCTGTTGCTAAGTTAAATTTACAAGATTGTATATTATGTGGTATGTGCTCATATGTATGTACTTCTAAAATACCTTTAACCGATTTAATGGCTAAAGGAAAGAAATTATTATAGGAGGAATTAAGATGAACTTTAAAATACAAGCAAGTCCACATATTAGAACACCTAATGCAAATGTTGAAAAAATGATGATAACTGTGCTCATTGCACTTATTCCAGTTGTGTTTATGTCAATATTACAATTTAGGTTAGAATTTGTAGTGGCTTTGTTACTTTCTATTATTACTGTATGTGGTGTAGAATTTATTTCAAATAAAATTATGAAAAAAGAGCAAACATTATACGACTATAGTGCTTTAGTTACAGCAGTGATATTTGCTCTTACAATTCCAGCAGGAATTTTTAGTGCAGAAATGCATGGAACAATTTTAAAGGGGTATGTTACAGGAGGATTTTTAATTGTTGCTTCTGGAACGTTTGCAATCCTTGTAGGTAAGCTATTTTTTGGAGGCCTTGGAAGAAATATTTTCAATCCAGCTGGGTTAGGTCGTATATTTATGTTAGTATCATTTGGAGCAATTCTTTCATATTTCTCAAATGACACTCAATACATGTCAACTGCTACTCCACTTGGTTTAATGAAAGGGTCAATGGATGCTGGAGAGTTTTCATCTATTATGAATGTTGTTGATTCGTATAGTATCTCTGATATGTTTATAGGTAGAGAAGCTGGTTCATTTGGAGAAGTTAGTGCGATTGCGATAATTATTTCTGCAATATTCTTAATAGTTTATAAGGCAGCTGATTGGAGAAAGATTGTCGCTTGTTTATCAACATTTGCACTTCTTGCTACAATTTATGCATTACGTTTAAATTTACCGATGGAGTTTGTTATTGTTCAACTTTTAACTGGTAGTATATTATTTGGAGCAGTATTTATGGTAACAGACCCTGTTACTGCACCAATAACAGCACTAGGTAGAGTGTTTTACGCTATGTCAATTGGAGGGCTTACATTTGTTATTCGTGTATTTGGAGCATATCCAGAAGGAATGTTGTTTGCAATACTTATTATGAATATGTTTACACATTCAATTGATTACCATCGTTGGCTTAGTACTAGATTTAATAAGCAATGGATAATTACTTTATTAGTGACTCTTGCTGTCTTTATTGCAATTGTGCTAATAGGTACGAAATAGGAGGGTTATATGTTTAAAAAATTAGATCCTAAAATTAACTTGGCATTAACTCTTGCAATAATTTCTGGTATTAGTGCTCTACTTTTGGCACTTGTAAATAATTTAACTTCGCCAGTTATTGCGCAAAATCGCCAAGAGCAAACATTGAATTTATATTCAGAAATATTTCCTGATATGACAGACTATGAAGAATTTAGTAGTGATAATGTTGATTCAGTTTTAACTATTAATAAGGATGGAGAGGAATTAGGGACTATCTGTGTTGCAACCGGAAGAAATAGTTACGGAAGCGTTACTGCATTAGTTGGCTTTGATTTAGATAATAATATAGTAGGTATTCAGTATTCAAACTTTTCTCAAACACCAGGATTTGGAGATAAGGTTAAAGATCAAAATTATGTGGAAGAACAATATGTAGGTGATAGTGCTAGTTCAATTGATGCAGATACTGCAAGTGGTGCAACGTATTCTTCAAAGTTAGTATTTGAACTTAGCAATAAATGTGCTGCGGAAGTAGAGGAGTAGGAGGAAGTTATGACAATTAAAGAAAACTTTTTAAAAGGTATATTTAAAGAAAATCCAGTATTTGTTTTCCTACTTGGTATGTGTCCAACTCTTGCTGTTACTGCTTTTGTTGAAACGGCACTTGGAATGGGAATACTTGTTATTCTTGTATTAATCGGTTCAAATGTAGTAGTTTCACTAATGAAGAATTTAATTCCAGATGAAATTCGAATTCCAGCATTTATTGTAATTATTGCTGCATTTGTAACAATCATTGAAATGTTAACTAATGCATATGCTGGAGCACTTGCAGATAGTTTAGGAGTTTTTATTCCATTAATAGTTGTAAACTGTATGATTTTAGGTAGAGCAGAGTCATATGCATCACAAAACAATGTATTTAATTCATTTATTGATGCTATTGGAATGGGTGTAGGTTTTACACTTGCAATAATGATTCTGGCATTCTTTAGAGAACTTCTTGCAACTGGAGCTATTTCATATGGAACTTATCTTCCAATACCAGTATCTGGAAGTATAAGACTATTTTCTGAAACTTTTGGAATGACATTCTTTGGGGTACCGGCTGGAGCGTTTGTAACACTAGGGATGATTTTAGCAGTAATTGCTGCAGTTAGAAATAATAAGGTGGCAAAAGCAGAAGCTATAAAAGCTGAAAAGATTAGAGTTGCTAAAGAAAAAGCTGCTAAAGCTAAGGCAGAAAAAGAAGCAGAAGAAGCAAAAAAATCTGATGTTAAGGATACAGTAGAGTCTGATAAAAAGGTAGTTGAGAAGTCAGCAAAGAATTCTGAAGATAAATCTGAAATAGCGAGTAAGAAAAATAAGGGGGATAAATAATGACAATATATACTTTTCTAGCAGCAATTATTTCTGCTATGCTAATTAATAATGTTGTATTGATGCAATTTTTAGGTATTTGTCCATTTCTTGGAGTTAGTAAAAAAATTGAGGCTTCTGTAGGAATGAGTGCAGCTGTTGCATTTGTAATGTTAATTGCTACTATTGTTACATGGCCATTGTATACTTTTATCTTGGTACCACTTGAAATTGAATTTTTAAGTACTATTGCATTTATTTTAGTAATTGCATCTCTTGTACAGCTAGTTGAGATGATTTTAAAGAAGCATTCGCCTTCGCTATATAAGTCATTAGGTGTTTATTTACCACTTATTACAACAAACTGTGCAATTCTTGGTGTTGCTAATTCAAATGTGTTAATTGAAGTGCCTGGAGCAAGCCAACTTGCTGTATTTGGATTAGTTATTGCTACTACATTAGGGACAGCTCTTGGTTTTGGATTGATTATGTTCTCTTTCTCGTCAATTAGAGAGCGTTTAGATAGTTTAGATATTCCAGAGGCATTTAAGGGAGTACCTATTTCATTAGTAGTTGCAGGGTGTATGTCTCTTGCATTTATAGGATTAGGAGGTCTAATCGGATGATTTATGGATTATTATTACTTGCGGGTATTGGAGGTGCACTTGGTTTAGGGTTAGCAATAGCTACAAAAGTTTTCCATGTAGAAGTTGATAATCGTATTATAACTGTAAATGACATGTTACCAGGTTATAATTGTGGTGCTTGTGGTTGCCCAGGATGTATGGGAATGGCTGAAAAATTAGTTTTGAACGAAATAAATTTAAAAGCATGTAAGCCTGCAAAAGAGGATGCACTTGTAGAAATTCAAAAGTACTTAAAAGAAACACCAGGTCCTGAAGGGGAAGTTGTAGAAGTTAAGATGTAATTTGGGTGCATATTTTGCACCTTTTCAAATGTGTAGGATTGTAAATGATGTGAGACCAAAAAGTCTAAAAAAATTAAAGTAATGTGATATATTATGATTGAAGTGATTTGTGCAAGTTAGCAAACTGATCTTCAATCATTTTTCTTGCTTCATTTGGACTAAGCCAGTCTATTGAGCGACTTGGGATATTATTACTTCTTTTTAAATATGATTTCATTTGTATATTTAAGTCATTTAGTGAATAAAACCTTATACCATCTTCTCTATGGCTTCTTTCAACTTTACCATTATGTCATGGTGTTCTTGCTCTGTTACATTTATGTAGTATATTATTTTCTCTACAAAACTTTGCAAATAAATGTTCTCGTTTTGTATTAACAATATGTCTAAATTCAGCACCATTATCTGTTTAAATAATTTGTGGTATATAACCAAAAAATATTATAGCTCGTTTAACAAATTCAACAGTATTGTATGAATTATATTCATCATAAGCATATATAAAGCGTTCTTTACTAGACTCATCAATAATGGTGTATTGATAGAATTTAGCACCCTCATTGCCACTATAACAAGACTCAGGAACGTATTTAACATCAAGTTGCATTTTCTTGCCAATCTGAAATGGAGTGTTGTATATTTTAATTTTACGCTTCTTTTTATAAGTTGTATTTTGAAATATAACTCCTTGTTTTCTAAGGAATCTAAAAAGAGAAGAAGGATGTCTAGTATATGCATAGTTTTGCTTTAATTTAACATATAGTTCATTTAAACCTATATTAGGATTTCTACGTATCAAGTTATTAATGTTATTAATTTCATCTTCAGTATGAGCATTAGGATGTAGTGTAAGAGGTCTTTTAGATTTGTCCACTAGAGAATCTATAGTGCCGTCAAATACTTTATTCCAGCGCATAAGAGATGCTTTAGACATTTTATATTTTCTACAAACATCATTTACTGAGAAATTACCATTTCTGTATAATTTACAAGCATAAAATCTAGTATTTACCTGATGAGGATACCTATTGATTGATTTTTGTGTTATAATTTTCATGTGATATATCTCCTTTGTGTATGTTTTAGACGCTTAC
>JBKEBI010000047.1:0-58514 GCA_047973085.1 Bacilli bacterium
CTTAAAGAAAATGGCACAGAGGGTATAGGAAATATTAGTGAAATATGCATATAAATATAACAAAAGCATTGGAATTCATCCACATAGGATAAATATCAATGCTTTTTGTCTACAGTCTGAGTTTACTTTTTATAAAGTAAACTTTTTAAGAAATCCTAGTATATTATTTTTTCATTGACTGTACAAACCAAAGATTTTTAGTAAACTCACCTATGTAATCTTCACACATACCAACAGTAATGAAGTCATCGTCACTATTTGCTAATTCTCTTAATTGTGTAAATTCTTTGATTAAATATACAAAAGTTTTTTCTACATAGTTAAGAACTTCTTTTGCTGTATAGTCCTTATTATCTAATTCTGAAATACAAGTTAAATTGCTATATTCTTTAACACTAGCTGGTGGAAAATGACCTAACATTTTTAATCTTTCAGCTACTTCATCATATTTTTCAAAGAAATCAGTATATGCACCTTCTGTAAATTCATGAAGGGCAGCAAATTCTACTCCTACGACATTCCAGTGTAAATTGTGAAACTTCACATTTAAAAAGTGTAAATCTGCAACTAATTGGTTTAATTTTGTAATTTTTTCCATAATAATTACCTCCTACATATATTATACAATAATAAGAATTTCATATCAACAGCTATGCTTAAAAATGCATCATGCTTTTAATATTGTTTTTATGATTTATTTGCACTTTTTTTATAATGGAGTATAATAATAATAGAGGTGATAACATTTATGATAGAACAAAAACAATTCAAGTATCTGTAGGAAATGTAAAGATTGGTGGAAACAATGAAATTGTGATCCAAAGCATGATTACTTCTCTTCCAAGAAATGTTAAATCTTGTGTAAGAGAAATAAAAGCTTTAGACGAAGTTGGATGCCAAATTGTGAGATTTGCTGTCCTAACAAAAGAAGATGCACTAGCAATAAAGGAAATAAAAAAATATGTTAATATTCCTTTGGTCGCAGATATTCATTTTGACTATAAGCTTGCACTTGCTGCAATTGAAGCTGGAATTGATAAAGTGAGATTAAATCCAGGAAATATTGGTAGTGAAGAAAACGTAGTTAAAGTTGTTTCTGCGTGTAAAGAAAAAAAAATTCCAATTAGAATTGGAGTAAATGCTGGATCACTACCTAAAGATTTAGTTGAAAAGTATGGAAGAAATAGTGAAATTGCCTTGGTTAAAAGCGCCATACGTCATGTTGAAATTCTAGAAAAGCATGACTTTAAAGATATTATTATTTCTATTAAAGCAAGTGATGTAATTACTACAATTAAAGCATATAAATTAGCTGCAGAAACGTTCAACTACCCTCTTCATTTAGGTCTTACAGAAGCGGGAACTGATTTTAGCGGTACGATCAAATCATCTATTGCTCTTGGTACAATTTTAAATGAGGGAATTGGTAATACTATAAGAGTCTCACTTAGTACAAGCCCTACTGAAGAAATAAAAGTTGCTAAAGAAATATTAGGAGCTCTTAATTTATATACAAAACCAAAACTAGTTTCTTGTCCAACGTGTGGTAGATGTGAAATAGATTTAATTAGCATTGCAAAAGAAGTTGAAAATCACCTTTCTAATATAAATAAAGATGTTACTGTTGCAGTTATGGGGTGCGTAGTTAATGGGCCTGGAGAAGCAAGCGAAGCAGATATAGGTATTGCAGGGGGTGGAGCTAATGCAATTCTATTTAAAAAAGGAAAGAAAATTAGAACAATTTCAAGTGAAAATATTTTAAAAGAACTGCTAGCTGAAATTGACAAGCTATAATTGCTGTAGTAGTTCTACTAGAGTCTCAGCAGCTTCGATGCATGCTGCATCTTCACTTGCCTCATAGTTCAAGTGATTATCTTCTTCAAATACAAGATCACTTACAGCACGTATTATAACAAAATCTCTATTCAAATTATAACAAGTTTGTGCAATTGCACAGCTTTCCATATCAACAGCACTATAGTCACTATAATACTTTTTAAATAAAGACTTTTGAGAAATTGTTGCAAATGTATCTTGAGAGGCAATCTTTCCTTCTACTGCCCTACTAAATTTAAAATTGTTTTCTAATGCTTTGTAAACAACAGGCATACCAGGTAGCTGGCCTATTTCGTATCTTGTAAAACATGAAAGATCCACATCACTATACTTAAGTTCTGTTGCATAATATACATCTAATATTTTTGAATTATTTATTCCTCCAGCAACACCACAATTAATAATAAAATCACACTTATCTACAAAAATTGCTGACGCTGTTGTAGTTGCAGCATTTACCTTTCCAATACCACATTGATATAGTTTAAGTTCATGTATTGTATTTATTTTTAGTTTTTCAAATGCCATTTTTTCATTTTCCATTGCAAATATGATTCCTATTCTCATTATATTACCTACTTTCTCTTAATGCTATATTAATTATATCACAATATAATTTTGTATGATATAATATATTTGAGGTGATATTATGGACTGTTTATTTTGTTCAATTATAAAAAAAGAAATTCCTGCAAAAATCGTGTACGAAGATAAAAATGTTTTAGCATTTTTAGATATTTCTCCTATTGCAGATGGGCACACTCTTGTTATTCCTAAAAAACATTACAAAGAACTAAAAGAAATACCTAAAGAAGAGTACACAAAATTAATTCAAGCAATAAAAAAAATATATCCTATAATTGAGCAAGTAACCAAATGTGATGGACTTCATTTGTTAGAAAATTTTGGAATTGCTCAAGAAATAAAACATATCCACTTTCATATTATTCCGACATATGAAAATCATAAAGTAATTAAATTTAGTAGAATTGGAAATACAGATAATTTAGAAAAACTGGAACTTAAAATTAAAAATGCAATAAAAAAATAAGATTGAGAAAATTTCTCAGTCTTATTTTATATCTCTTTTATTTAATATAATGTTTCCTAAAACTACAAGTACTATTGCAATTATAACATAGTAAATAACATATATAATGTTAAAATCATTAATAATATTACTATAGCTAAATGCATAAAATGGAGTAATATAACTAAAATTAATTTCTTTTAGTTCACCATATGTTCTAATTAGAAAAAGGATTGTAACAATTCCCGCACTAGCAACAGTAGCAAATCTGTTGTTTTTTAAGCTACTAAAGAATAAACCAATAGCAAGAGCTAAAATACATATAACATACTGCAATATACCTAGTAATATAAACTCATCAAATAATTCATATTGCGTTTTTAGTATTAAATAATTTGCTCCTATTACAAAAATATTAAGTAAAGTAATACTTACAAATGCAACAATTAGCTTAGTAAAATATACTTTACTTCTGCTTACAGGTCTTGTAAAAATAAACTCACTAGTCATTAAATCTTCTTCCTCATAAATAATTTTACTTCCAAGAATACCAGCATAAATACCTATAATTATTGTAATATACAATGAAACTACTGAAAAATAGCCTCCAATTGTTGTAATATCTATATCATTCATTCCATATACTACTTTTATTACTCTTGGAAAACTATCCATTAATTGCTTAGTTCCTTCTACATCTGATGCAAAAGTATCATATTTTGTAAGTGATGCAAATAGAAAAAATGTAAGAAAAATAGTCCATATAATTATTACCTTTACTTTGCTTTTAAAATAAAATTTAAACATATTATAGCACATCCTTTTTCTTATACATAGTTAGTGAAATCACGTATAATACTACCCCAAATGTAAATAGTATTGCTAAAGTAACAAAATTATACCCTTCACTTATAATCGCATTTAAATCAAATATACCATAGATAGATAAATATGCTAATTTTGATTCATCAAGAATAGTAGCAAGTATATTAATAAAATAAAAACTAAAAGCAATAATAAATCCTACTCCATCATACCCTCTAATTTTATTAAATTTAATAGCAAATATTGAAGTAATTAGTGTCGCTACAATCATAATGATATATATTGTTAACTGTTGAAGTAAAAAATTAATAAAGCTCATATCACTTAATACTTTAATAATAATAAAATCTATTATAGATAAAAGAATAAAGAAAATTCCATTTAATAATACAATGCTAATAATTTTAGCATTAAAAAATGTAGCTCTAGATCTCGGCTTAGATAAAATAAATTCAATACTTTTATTTTTGTATTCTTTACAAAATATCTTAAGTGTAAGCGTGGCTGAAAATGCAAAGGCAATCAATTGTAGAAAACCTAAAACCATAGGATAATAACTTTCCATTTTAGAAATACTATTTACATTGATATTTAAAACTCTTAACATCTCTTCTGGATATGAAGATAACAATTTTTCAACATCAAAAGCAGCTTCACTAAATGAAGGATAGACACTTAGGTATACAACTGAAATCAATGCTGGAATCATCAACCAAATTAAAAGTGAAGAAATATTTTTTTTGAATTCAAATTTAATAATATTACCCATAGTAGTGCATAAAGATATCTTCCAAATCAGGCTCATTTATTACTAAATCTGCGATATCAACCTTTCTTAATAGTTTTAATAAATCATTCAAATCACCTGTATAAGTAAATTTTATATTATTATCCTTTTTACTGAAATCTTTAATATCCTCTTCACTAAATAAATTTTCAGTAATTTCACTATTTACAATCAAATCTACATATTTAATATTTATGTTAGTAAGATTTTTAATTGTTTCAATAGCTACAATTTCACCCTCTTTAATTATTGCAACACGATCACACATTCTTTGAACTTCACCCAAAATATGTGAAGAGAACAACACTGTAGCCCCTCTCATATTTTCTTCTTTAATTAAATCAAAAAACTTTTGTTGCATTAGTGGATCAAGTCCTCCAGTTGGTTCATCTAAAATTATTAATTTTGGACTGTGTAGAAGTCCTTGAATTATACCTACTTTTTTCTTATTACCATAACTCATACTATCTACTTTCATATTTAAATCTAGATCGAGATAGTTCGCCAGATACTTAATACGTTCTTCAAAATTTCCATCATAAAAACTTGCAGAGTATTTAAGTAAATCTATAGCTTTAGTTTTATCATAGTAAAAAACTTCCGAAGGTAAATACCCTATATCATTCAACACTTCAACAAGACTATTCTCAATATTTTTACCAAAAATAGCTATACTACCTTCATTTGACTTAATCAACCCAAGCATTGCTCTAATAGTAGTTGATTTTCCTGCACCATTTGGCCCGATAAAACCAAATACTTCTCCTTCTTCTACATTTAGGGAAACATTCTTAATTCCTCTTGCTTTTCCGTAAAACTTAGTAAGATTTTTAATTTCTATTGTATTCATATTTTCACCTCATCATCATTATATCATATAAAAAAAAAGAGACAAATATATTATGTCTCATCAATACTTGGTGATGTAAAGTTACCAAAAACTTTTGCAGATTTTGTAACATTTATAAACGCATTTTCATCATATTTTTTAACAAGTTCTAGTACAGATGTAAGTTCAAAACTTGTAACAACAATATATAAGAGTTGTCTTTCCATTCTTGTATATCCACCTATTGCTGGAATGATCGTAACACCTCTTGGAGATTTTTCTTGAAATTCATTGATTAAGCCTTCAGCATTAGATGTGTTAATCGTTATAGTAAGTTTTTGATAGCGCGTATGTAGTCTGTCAGTAACAACACTAGCAGTGTATGAACCAATTAAAGTGTATAACACAATTTCCAAATCAAACAGTAAAGCTGTTAAAGTAAGTACAACAATATTAAAAATTAGAGCTATAAACCCTATTGGCCTCCCTGTTCTCTCAGCAAAATAAAGTGAAATAATATCAGCACCTCCTGCACTACCTCCAGCTTGAAGCATTAATACCACTGCAAATCCTGTAAGAAGTCCACCAAAAAGTGACATTATTAATTTATCTGATGAAATCATTTGAATATTAGGTAAGATTTCTGAAAACATTGAAACAAATATTACTGATATAATTGTGTAAAATGTAAATCGTTTTCCCAACTTAAACCAACTTAAAAAAAGTAGAGGAACGTTAAAAATAAAGTACAGAATACCAAAACTTATAAATCCATTTGTAACTGTTTCTATAATTAGAATGATACCCATCAAACCACCTGTATATAACCCTACTGGTGATATAAAATACTTTACTGATGAAGCTAGTAAAAGTGATCCTACTATCATTAAAGTCATTTTTTTTAAATTAAAATATTTCTTAATCGTATTCAACATAAGTTTCATCCTTCCCTTCAAATTCAACATTTGTTATGTTATTAAATTTTTTTGTAATTTTGTTAGAAGTAATTGTAATATCTTCTATATCCTTGTTAACTGATTTTATACTGCGACTCAGTTTATCAAAACGAACTGAATATCTATCAAACTCAACACTTAACTTCTGTAACTCATCTTGAATAACTTTAGTATGCTTATCACGTTCAATATTTCTTATTACAACTTGAATTGTTGTTAGAGTAGCAATAAGAGTTGTTGGTGAGGTAATCCATACATTTTTTTTATTTGCATATTCAACAATATCCAAACAATATGACTGCATATATGCAAATACAGCTTCAGCTGGTAAAAACATGATTGCCTGACTTGTTTCACCAGGAATAATATATTTACTTGCAATATCATCAATATGCTTCTTTAAGTCGTTCTTGAAAGATTGTAAATGTAATTTAAAGTCAGTATCCACACTACTATCAACAGCTCTTCTGTAATTTTCAAGAGGAAATTTTGAATCGATTCCAATTTTATTTAGTGGTTCAGGTGCAAACAAAATTGCATCTACCCTACTCCCAGTATGAAAAGAATATTGTAATCTGTAAATTTTATCATTTGATCCAAAAATAGAATACAAAATATTTTTTAATTGAACTTCACCAAAACTTCCACGCGCTGTTTTATCAGATAAAATAGACTGTAAACTAACAATATCTGTAGATAAATTTTCAATCTTTTTTTGTGCTTCATCTATTTTACTGAGACGTTCTACAATAGAAGTAAAAGTATCATTTGTCTTCTTAAAGTTCTCACTAATTTTATTGTTCAATGAATTATTAATATTATATAATTGATCATTTAAAAGTTTTGACATTGTATTATAACTCTGCTGTATTTGTTGTTCCATATTTGATTTTATTTCATTATTGTTTTTATAAATATTTAACTCAAATTTACCTAGTGTCTCAATTATAGAATCATTATTTTTACTTATAGATTTAATTAAAAGTAAAACTTGTAAAATCACAATTATAATCAAAACTAAAACAATTATTATATCCATTTTTATTCACCTACTTTAAATTAACTTTCTTTTCAAAAATCTTACCAGTTACATATGCAACTATAACTAAAATTACTGGATAAATCAATGCAGAATAGCTCCCATTTTCCAATGCTTTGCTGACTGTAACCCCTACTAACGATAAATATGCAACCATAAAGAAATTTCCAATACCAAGAGCAATTAAATACATTCTTTTACTAATATCACTAAATGCTGCAGCTAAATTAACAAAAAAGTAAGGGAAAAATGGTAATGATAAAATTATTAATAATGAAGAAAAACTTCTTCTACTAAACCATCTCTCAAATCTTAAAATTTTTGATTCTTTTTTTAATTTTTTTACAACTCTAGGTTTTATGATAAAACGTAAAAAAATGAAAACTGTATACGCACCTAAGTAATGTCCTACAAAAGATATCAAAAAGCCTATAACCATACCAAAAGATGTAACATTGGCAATTACTATTGCAAAAATAGGTAAAGGTGGAAATATATTCTCAACAAAACTGAGAATAAATCCACCTAATAATCCTAATTTTTCAGTATAAAACTCAACTAGTTCAAGATATGAGTTTTCAAAAAGCATACTACTTATTAACTTCATCTTTTATCCTTTTTACTTTAGCTGCTAAGCCATAGACTAACTCTGTGGGAATAGAACTAACAGCAAAACGTACTAAGTTTCCTGGCAATGGAATTGTATAAATATGATTTTCCATAAGTGCTTCAAAAACTTCATGACTACAGTTTGGTAAAGTTATAAAAAATCCTGATTTATAAGGGAGAGTTTCAAGCCCACATTCACTTGCTTCTTTCACAAAAATTTCTCCACGTTTACTAAGAAGTTTAACAGCTCTTTCAAGTTCATATTCAAACTCTTTTTTTGCCACTTCATCATTTACAAGTTCTACAATAGTTCTGATTCCCAAATGGGAAGTACTAGACCATCTCCCTCGGGAACTAAATGAAATAATACGCTTAAACTCACTAATTATTTCTTCATTTTTAGAAATTGCAAGCATTGCTCCTATTCTTATTCCATAAAATGATAAGGTTTTGCTTCCACTAAATGCGCAGATAATTAATAAATCTTGGTGCGCAGATTTAAATACGTCAAATGGCATACGACTAGCATCAAGTCCATCTTTATGATAATCAATATATGCCATATCATATAAAAGAGTTGTTGGAATTCCCTTTTCTGCATGTACATTTAATATTTTAATTACTCGTTCCCACTCTGATTGCTTTAATGTATAACCTGTAGGGTTTTGACATGGGTCATTAATTAAGATTAGAATTTTTTCTTGAGAAATGGCAGCATTATCAACACATTTTTCAAAATCATCTAAATCAAAATTTCCATCACTATCAAATAAATTATATGTTTTTAAATTTACATTTTGCTCTCTAGCCATAATTAAATATGGATCCCAGTAAACTTTTGGCACTAAAAAGTCATCATTTTCGTCTAAATAATTGGCAATAGTAGAACTAATTGCCCCACTTCCTCCTGGGGTTGCACTTACTGCATAAAAAATATTATCTTTATAAAAATTATAATGTTGCCTAAAACTCCATTTTGCAATTGCCTCAGTGAAATCATCACCACCTGGTGTTGAAGTATATGGTAAATACTGAATTGGTTTTAAATTATTTGAAATCTTTAAAACTGAATCAAAATATGTAAAACTTGTATCATCTTCATAAAGCATCCCAACAGTTGCATTTACAGCTTCATTATTAGTTTCACATGCTTTTCTTGCTTCTACTCCAATCTTTAAAATATCATTTGTTATCCTTTTATCCTTTGCCCTTTTTGCCGCTATACTATTCATTTTGTACCTCCATGCTCTACTCTTCTATTTGTTTTAGTATAAAAAATGGTGCATCATAAGCACACACTTTTTTTAAATGATGTTTATGCTCACTTTCGAAACTTTTTTGATAAAAACCAGTAAGTCTAAGAATTCCCGCACTCAAATCTCCCAAAATATAATCATATTTACCATAAAGATCAACATATCTATTAGAAAAATCTTCCTGCCAATCATCAAACTTGTATATTTCTATTACTTCATATTGATTAACTAACTCACTATTCATTGTTCACCTCCAATAAATTTTCAAGTTTTTTAAAAACCTTTTCAAAATAATTACTATATTCTCTCCCATTGTTTCCATAATTAATAAATTGATTATTTTTAATCATAGACTTTAAAGTATCAAAATCAACATACTTATAATCAATAACTTCATCATTATCTATTTCAATATCTAAATTTTTACTTTTCACAAAATAAATATACCCTATACCATTAAAATAGTTATTGGGTCTTATAATAAACTCAAGTTCAATATCTACTAAATCAATCGTTGCACCCATCTCTTCTTTTATTTCTCTAACAACACTAAAATCAACATTTTCGCCACTTGAAACAACACCAGTATGTGTTGCCCATTTACCAGCAGCCCATCTTCTATCATATCCTCGCTTTTGAATAAGAATTTTACCTTCTTCAACAATCCAAACATGAATAAATTTAAAAAACTCTCCTGTTTTTAACTTTTCTCCACGCTTAGCTGTTCTAATAAAATTAAGATTTTCATCAACAATATCAATTATTTCCATACATACCTCACACCACTAAGTATATTTTAACATAATACATAGTTGTTTTAAATACAAAATACTATAAAAAAGAAAGATTTCTAAAAGAAACTTTCTATTTACTATTATATGAATTATTTACAACTGAAACTACCCTATCAAAGTAAATAATATTTCCGTTCTTATCAGCTGGGTAACTAGCAACCATAGACTGGCTATTTTGTGCAATAATGTCATTGAAAGTATACTCACTATATGCAACAACATTATCTCCATCATAAAATAATAGACCAATTGAAGTATTTTCAATAGAATTTGCTTCATAATTATTAACAGTAATTGTGACTTCTCTTCCATTATCTGTAGTTAAAACATCTAAAATATTTGCATAACTTTCTTTGATATCACTGACTTCATAAATTGATTCAATTACAAATGAATTAGCATTGTCTGGAATATTAGAAAACTTTGTATTTACTTTCGCTAAATTATGCACAGACACAATTGTACTCTCTTCTTTGTTTATTTCTTCATCATTAGCATCATAATACGTTATTATTACCTCTATATTCACAATTTCATTAACTGGGTTTATTAGCGTAACTAAAATTCCAGAGTCTTTAGTGAAAACATAACTACTTTCCACTTCGTTAATAGTAGCTTTTTCATCTTCTATTTCTTCTTCCTTATCAACTTCACTACTACCACATCCCACAAGGCCAATAATTATAAATACACTAAATATAGATAACATTATTTTACTTTTTTTCATAGTTTAAATCTCCCTACATATTAATTATTACATATTAGCACATATTAACAAATTTTTCAATATTTGTTAAAGTTCCTTATTCGTATTTTCATCTATTCTAAATAAAATAATTTGTCTTATCAACTGAATTGGTAAATCTTTATCATGTGGTAATTGTATTGATCCTTTTGCATGCTTAAAATTAGTTAATTCTGGCTCAAACTTAGCTATAGCACTTGGAAGTGGATACAATCCAATATGATTTTTAAACGCTGCAAAATGCACTAAATTTCCGTTTAAAAAGAATGTAGGCATGTTATAGCTAATCTTCTCTTCTACATCTGGAGCTAATTCCTTAATTAATTTTCTAATTTCATTTAATCTTTTTTGAATCTCTAACGGGTATTCTTGAATATATTCATCAACACTTTTTATCTTAGACATAATTTCACCTCATTAAATGTATTTAATATTATTATACCAAACATAACTATTTATATTAACTATATTTCCTAAATCATTACACTTTATACGTTCAATTCCACCTATTTTTAGCTACAGAAAATTTAATCAACTTGTGTCAAAATCATTTTTCAAACGTATAGTAATGAGTTATTTATCTTTACATATGTATTCATGAATTTTGCTTATATATACAGTGATAGTTAATAAAGTTGATATAAACCATATATTAAAAACCGCTTTATATAGATATGAACTTAAGAAGTCATTATCAACTGTTGCAACCATAGGTAAAATTATAAAACCTATTAGAACACCTCCAAGTATTACTGTTAAAAAGCTATAAAATTTTGCATCATTTCTACTTATTTTTTTCATAATCTTTTCCCTTCATCTATATTTCATTTTGTGAGTCATATATTTTTCAAAATAATTATTAGTAGTCAATAAAACTTTCTTAACTATTTTCATATCGTCTAGTTCCTAAAGCTGTTATAGTAAGTAGTACTATGAACACAAGTATTGTAATCAATATAGAAAGTCCATTTTCTAAATCATATATGTCAAAAATAAAATATAGTCCAATCATAATTATTGATATAATCATAAGATTTAAACCAACCCATCTTGCAAGACCATTCTTATCTGTAACTTTCTTTTCATCATAACCTGCTATAATTTCAACCACTTTGAATCTCCATATTATAATACCTAATATAAATGTAGGTATTGAGCCTATTGCAAGTACTATCATTTTAACTCTTCCCTCCTTACTTTTAAATAAGCCATTTTACTATTTTTATTGGCTCTTAATCTAAAGTATAAAAGTGCTAATTTATATAAGTACTATACTTTTCAAAATTAAAATATATTTCTTACAAAATTAGGTAAAATCAAGTATTTTCTAAACAGTAACATAACATAGATGTTATGTCAAGATTTGACATCACTTAAACCATTAAATATGATAATATACTTTCGTACTGTCAGGTAGTAATCAAAAATTTTTTCTAATTGCATAAGATACAATTTTCATGCTTTAACGATACATGATATGTTTCAATCTAAGCGTTGTGGATGGCTACTCCTGTATTTTGGAGTATCAAAAAACCCTTATAGAATAAGGGCTTACGTCATAAATGGTCGGGAAGACAGGACTTGTTAAAATCGTTTCTTATATTCCATATTTTCCGTATTTATTAGGTTTTGAATAGCACTTTCCACCTGATTTTGCCTTTTCTATAAAAAAATGGCTACTTTTGTGGCTACTTCTCATTTCTAATTCATTATATCATATTTAATCCATATATTAAAGTAATTTATATTCTATTTTTTACTATGTCTAATATATGCAAATAGCATTATAGGTATTAAAAAAGTACGAATGTTTTGATACGTACTTTAAGAACTAAATTAATTTATCACTATAAGGTAATGATTTAATATAATTTTCAATCCATTTCCAATCTGGAATATATCCTTCATTAGAAAATTGTTTTGTTTTATCAATAACAAATCCATTTTCATCGCTTTGTACAGGTAACTTTATTACGAAATCTTTTTTATAATGCGTATTAAGTTCTCTCCCAAAAGCTTGGTATTTTATTTTACACTCATTTCTAATCAATGTTGCAAGGAATAACTTGACATAAACACTCATAGGAATTTTTTCAAGCAAAACAGCTACATTCTGAGCTGTATAAAATGGTTTATCCTGAATAAAACATGAACCTAAAAAACTTCCACCTAAAGCTAAAGACATTGCACCTTTTGGAAAAGGATTTTCTCCTTCAATTTCATCTACAAAATCAACTACTCCATTTCCATTACTATTACGAGACACATAGTTATACTTAGGCTCATCAGAAGTTGTACTCATTGTATCTATCCCATTTCCCATTGTACAATTCATAAGATCGTGTAAATAAAATGGTTTCCAATTTTGTGTATTTAATCTTAAGATATTTTCACATTTATTTTCTGTAGTCAATGGTTTGTGATTTAATGTTTTTATATAATTCTTCATAAAATTCCAATCAGGTATATACCCTTTGTCAGAATACTTAAATTCACTATCAATAACATATTCGTTGTTGTCTTGTAGAACTGGTAATTTAATCTTAGATTTTGCCATTCGGGTAGGACGCCACTTTCTACCATATCCCCATCTGTATTGGTCATACATAATGACAGAAGCAATAAATAGACCAGTGAACTCGTCAAACTCACCATCTTTTCTGTATAATATATTTACGTCGTGACTACAAGTAAAAGTTTCATTTTGAAAAAAAGCATAACCAACTGAACCATTATTTGTTACACATACTGCATTTGATCTGAAAAGCTTCTTTTCTATCGGAGCATTAGGTTCATTTCCTGTTTTAGAAGCGTTTTCAATATCTTCTAAACTATAATATTCCGTTACTCCATTATTGTTATCAACAGCACCTAAAAATGGTATATTTCCTTTATTTGATAACTCAGGTTTTTTATTATAAAAACCCTTTTCTATCACAAATATTTTATCATAGTCAAAGAGTTTCCACCTTTCCTGATTAAGATTCATGTAATCCCCCCTCTTTAACAAGATATGAAAGATAGGAATTAAGGACTTTTTGAAAGTCATCTTCACATAAATTAGAATAATCAGTTTCCATATACGCTTCTGCTAACCATTCATCTTCGTATGTAACTCTATGCATTACAGATAAACCAACTTCTTCTCTTTTATTTTTGTATAATTCTAACCATTTTTCTTTTGTTTTAACCCAAAGACTATTTCCATCAACATCAGTTCGTTCAACTCGCCCCAAACCTTTTCTTTTAATAAATTTATCATCTTTAAAATAGCCAAAAAATGTATCTCTATTGGATTTTTCATGTTTTTGTGATAAATCAAATACCATACAGCATGCTACAGCAGAAGCACCTGGATAAAACATTTCGTTAGGTAATGAAAATACTGCGTCTAACGTATATTTGTCTAGCATCTTCTTTTTAAATTCTTTTACATGAGCAGAATTTCCAATGGCAGCTTGCATTGGAAGTAGCACTGCTAATTTAGTTGAAGGCAAAACATGCCTAGCTACCCATTCTACAAAATGTAAACCTTTTGATGGGTCTTCTTTTTGCTTTGATGTCCATTTTTTTGTATATGATTGCTCACAGAATTTTCTTGTTGCATTGTATGGGGGATTCATTAAAACCACATTGATGTTATTATCTTTAATCCATTTACCTTTGTCAAACATTGAATCATTTACAACATTAGAGTTTCCATCTCCATGTATAAGCATATTAGTTGAAGCCAAACCAAAAGCTCCTTCTTCATATTCTATACCAAATATTTGATTTTGTTTTACATCTTCTCTCTCTTCTTCAGTATCACAATCGTCCATTGCTTCTGTCATAGCTCTAACTAAAAATGCCCCACTTCCACAACAGGGATCAAGAACTCTCGAATTTTTATTAACACCAACTACACTGGACATAAAATCACAAATATGGTCTGGTGTAAAAGCTTGATTTTTATCTGACTTTCCAACATATTTATTAAAAGTTGTAAAAAATAGATTTAGTAAGTCTTGACCTGCTGTATTCTTATCGTTGATATAAGGTACAATATTTTCTTCTACAAATACTAATACTTCTTTCAGTTCTGAATAAGTTAGACTAGTAACATCTTGGTCACCTAAAACTTTGTTATTTAATATTGCTAACTTGCTAGCTTTATTTAAACTTCCACCTTTAGTTAATAGCCCTTCTAGTATGTCTTGTATACTTTTTATTATAACTTTTTCAGGTGAAATAGTTTCTCCTGTTTTAGGGTCAATAGTCTCTTTAACATCTTTATATACAAGTCCATTTTTTAAAGCTAGTAAACAAGTACCAACAAATTGACTACGTAATTTTTCGTTTATTCCATCAGCATGTAGTTTATCATTTAATAATTTAATTGAGTCTACGATTTTTATTTTATCATTGATTTTACCAAAAAGTAAATCCTCGTATTCCTCAAATATTTTTAAAGTTGTTTCAGTTGTTGATTTATGTTCATCATCAATAATCACAGATTGACCATACCACAGCCATAATTCATCACCATCAGTTTCTGCAAGTATTGCAATAATTTTTTTATCAGAGTATTCCTTTTCAAAACGAACGTATTCTTGTAATTGTGATTGAATTTTATTCTTATCCCACTTTGAGAACTTATTCTTACATTCCACCAAAATAACTAATCTCTCATTTTCAAAGCGTAAATCAAGATATTGATGATTCTGACCAGATGTTGCATTTTGATATTGCTTAATATCTTTTCCAACAGATTTCAACGCCTGAACATAGCTAAACTCTCCACTTTCTGTATTACCAACTCTGTATTTTTCACCAATTTTAGAACTAATGTCAAATCTATTCATTAACGTTCCCCTCTCTAGTCGTAATGTTGAGTATTTATCGTTAAAACAAATTTATAGTATTTAACAACAATTATATTATATTATAATCAGATTATATAATCAAGTTTATCTGCTATTTCTCTATCTTTACTATCATAAAGATGTCCATACACGTTTAAAGTAATTCCAACATCAGTATGACCTAATCTTTTCTTAATTGCTAATATATCTTCCTTCGTATGAATAAGTAAAGCAACATGACTATGTCCTAAGTCGTGAATTCTAATTTTAGGTAAGTTTGCTTTTTTAGTATATTCAGTAAATTTTCTATCAATTTTAGTTTTAGCAAATATATCATTGTTATAAGAAAAAACATATGAAGCATCATCAAAGTGTACAAAATCATTTCTACACTTTTCTTTGTAAGAAGCTAAATTGTCAACAAGTTTGTTATTTATCATTACATGTCTTATTGATGATTCTGTTTTGGGTTTTGATATAACATAACCTATTCTAACAATATATGAGCAACTTTTATTTATTTTAATCCATTTCTTTTTTAAATCAATGTCGTTCCAAGTGAGAGCTAATGCTTCTCCGCTTCTTATTCCAGTAAAGTACATTAAGTAGAATAAGGTGTAGTAAATCTTGTTATCTACATTTTCAATAAAGCCTTTAAACTCATTAATAGTCCAAAACTTCATAGTAACTTTTTCTTTCTTAAAATTGTCAATTGTAATTGATGGATTCTTATATATTAATTCCTGCTTCATGCAGTAATTAAAGAATGTTTTAAGTGCAGTTAAAATATACCTTTTGTAGTTGTTACTAATATCTTGCTGTGCTAGTAAGTTTCTAAATTCAGCTACTTCTTTTTTTGTAATATCTCTGATTCTAAACTTTTTAAAATGTTCTGTAATATGGTTTCTAAAGATATTACATTTCTTTTCATAAGTAGATGGTTTATCATACATCTTTGAATATTCTAGATAATCTTCAACTACTTTTTCACTGATGGATTGTCTGTTACATCAATTCCTTGATTCTCAAGATTAGTTATTTCATTTAGAACTTCCTTTGCCTCTTTGTAAGTTTTAATACCTCTTCTTACAATTCTTTTTCTCTTACCAGTTTTTAGATTAATTCCTGCTGAAATATCAACAATATAGTCATTGTTTTTGTCTTTTCTTATAGACATTTGAATCATCTCCATTCTAGAAATGAAAATAAAATGGCTACTCCTGTATTTTGGAGTATCAAAAAAGCCTTATAGAATAAGGCTTTCAAAACATAATGGTCGGGAAGACAGGATTCGAACCTGCGACCCCCTGGTCACAAACCATGTGCACTACCAAGCTGTGCTACTTCCCGAACGATAGTTCATTATATCAATTTTTAAAATCTAATGCAATAGTTTTTCAAAATTTTATTTATTCATTTTCTGTAGTAAAAATATATCCAATATTTCTTTTGTTTTTTATATTAATATTGTATGGTTTAATTTTCCTTTTTAATGTACAAACATATGTATCTACTGATCTTGTTTTTTCATTAGAGTTCCATATTAGTTTTATTAGTTCTTGCTTTGAAATATATTTATTTATATTTTTTATTAATATATATATAATCATAAACTCCTTATATGTTAAATTTAGTACATTGTTATCTATGTAAACCTTTTTTTTATTATAATCTATAAGTAAATTTTTATATTTTACACAATCATATTTTAACTTATTCAAATATTTTGAAAAAGTTCTAATTTTGTAAAGTAATTCAACATATGAAAAGGGATAGATAAAATAATCATCCATTCCAATTTCATAGTTTGTTAAAATAATTTTTTGATTATACTCATTAAAGATACAAATAATAATTGCATCTGATTTTTTTCTAAAATATTCTAAATTAGTAAAAGTAGGCTCTACTAAAATTACTATTTCACCAAATTTAATATTACCTAAGGCATATATACTACTATAGAATAAACAGTAAAATTTAAAATGTCTAGAAAAATACTTTAAATTTTTGTTCAATTCTTTATTTTGTGAAACAACGTGTAAATAATTATACATAAAACCACCTATTAATTATTATAGATTACAATAATTAATTTTAGTTTATTTATTTATCTTTTTTTACATTTTTATTTAAAATTAAATATAGTGAAGGAATTACACATAATGATAGAGGAATAGCAATAATTAGCCCTCCTACAAGTGTAATCGCCATAGGTCTAAAGAAATCACTTCCGACAATTATTAAAGGAATTAAACCTATTATAGTTGTAATATTAGAAGTAATAATTGGTCTACTTCTTCTTTTAACAGCTGTAAAACATTTATCATAAACACTCTCTTCTGGACTCTTATTAATATAATCTACTAATAAAATTCCATTGTTGACAACTATTCCCATTAAACTAACGAGTCCTAGTGTTGCTGTAAATGTAATGGGTTGATCAAAAATTAAAATAAACAATGCACTTCCTATTAGTGAAAATAAAATTGAAGTCAAAATAATAATAACTTTTTTAAAGCTGTTAAATTGTGCTAGTAATATCATCAAAATTAGTAATAGTGCTGCAATACCTGCATAAATAACATTTGTAAAAACAGTTGTTGTAAGCTCTTTTTCACCTTTAATAATATAGTTTGCATTTTCTTTATCTAAAATTTCTTCAACTGCATCATTTACATTATACACAGTATAATTGCTATCTACAAATACATCAATTGTATTAGCAACTTTGAAATCGGTTCTTGAAATTGATACTGGTGTTTCAACAGTTTCAATTTTAACAAGATCACTAAGAATAAAGGTTTGCTCATTCACTGTGATAATTTGGTTTAAAAGTTCATCCATACTGTCTATATTATTTGATACAACAATTTCATCACTTACACTATCAATATTTAATACATTTACATCTGTATCATTAATAAGACGTGCTATTTCATTGTAAACTTGTGCTTCATTAATACCAAATTGCATTAAAATTTCATCATTTGTATCAATACTATACTTTTCTGAATATTCTAACGTCGAAGACTGAATACTTTCAACTCCATCAATATTTTCAAGTTTTTTAATCAAATTTTCTGTTTTGTCAATGTCATATAAAATAATTTGTATTGGTGCCCCTGGAGCATTCATCATAATCTCTTCTACATTAAAAGTAACATCATCAGGTAATTTATTATTTAACACATTCTTAATTCGCTCTATTTCTTCACTGTTACTTCCTTCATTAATGTATAAAACTCTTCCAGTATTTGGAGTTTTTGAATTTGCTACCAGAGTTGAATAAAAAGCAGGAATGGAATAATTAATACTACTAATAACATTTTCACTATCAATGTTTTCTTCAATAATATTTTTTATTTCTTCAACTTCTTCTAGTCGGTTACTACTACTTAATTCAAAGTCTACATAGATATAATCTTTTTCTGCTGTAGGAAATAATTGAATTGGTTGAAATATATATACTCCACCTATTGATACTACAAGTAAAACAAGGACAATAAGAACGTTTACTTTAGGAAAACGAAGTGAAAATCTTATAAGTTTATCAACAAATTTAAATTCGTTTCTATTTCTTGGTTTTAGCAACTTAGATCCAAATACAGGTATTACAAAAATCGAACTTAAAAATGAACAAATTAAGGCAGCAATAACTGTAATAGGTAACGAGGAAGCCATTTTACCAGCTATTCCTGGTAAGAATAAAAGAGGTGTAAATGCAACTACTGTTGTCAATGTACTTGTAAAAATAGGTAATGCATTTGTTTTAATAGCATCTGAAATACTTTTATCCATATTATTTCCTGATTCTAGTTCATGAATAATTGCATCTACTATAACTATAGCATTGTCAACGATTATTCCAATACTAATAATCAGACCAGCAATTGATACATTTTGCAGAGGCACATTTATTAAATCAAGAAATAATATTGTAGTAAATATTGTCAATGGAAAAGTAATTAAAATCGTTAATGCACTTCTAATTCCCAATGAAAACATTGAAACAATTAGAACAAGAACCATCCCTACTAATAAAGTTGAATTTATTTCATTAATTGCATCATCAACATAATCTGGTGAAAAACTAACTGCCTTAAATGAAGGATAATTTTCTGCAATGTCTTTAACTTCATCACCCACTTTTGTCACATCAATTTCTTGATCGAATTGCACACTTAAAAACAAAGAATCCTCTCCATTATAGGTATTTACATAATCTTTATTTTCATTTAGTACAATTTCACTGACCATATCAAGTGTAATAATTGTATTATTATTTACACCTATTACAGTTGAATTTAATTCCTCTATATCATCAAAACCATTAGTTGTTATCACCGGATTTCCCTCAATAATCCCTAATGTTGCATCAATTCCTTTGCTACTTAAAAGTTGCGTTATTATACTGCTATCAATTCCGTATGTAGCAAGCATATTATTATCCAAATTAACTTGGTAATTTGACAAAGAATAATCACTTATTTTAACATTTTTTACTGAATCAAGTGAATATAAATCACTTTGAAATTGCTCAGCTTTATCTAAATCATCTCTAGGAAAAACGTACAATAAATCACTTACTCCAGGATATGGACTTACTTCTATATCTACATTTTCGTCAAAAGTTAAACCTGCAATAGCATTATTTAACTTTGATTCTACTTCATTAACATTTTCAACTTCTATATCATATACAATAATCATTAGTCCAAAGTTATCATATGCATATGAAAAAACATCTCCAATTCCATCAATACCTGAAACTTGAGAATTAATTGTTTCAATAACATCTCTATCTAGTTCTTCATTATTTTTCCCAACAGCCTCGATTGTAATTTGTGTATAAAGTGATCCAAGATCAGGATTTTCCTGTTTTGGAATATTAATAAAAGAATTAATTCCAAGAATAATTAAACCTATTGAAATTGAAATAAATAACCTTTTTAACCTTAATAATTTGTTCATAGTATACTCCTTTTTATTTCATGTTTTCATCAATTACCTTTGCTTTTTCACTTATTTTTCTAAACCAATGATTTAACTTAGATTTTGAAAATGTTATACCTAATTCTTCACTCATAATATCAGCAAGTTCATTTAAAGAATATTCTGGGAACATTCTTCTATATCTACAGAGGATTTGATATTTTTCATCTAAAACATTAAGACCGATTGTTTCTTCGATAATTTTAATATTATTTAATTGTCTTTGTGCAGCGTTAAAGCTCTTTTCATAATTAGCTTGTTCAAAATTTTCAATTCTATTTGCCTGATTTCTAATATCTCTAGTCATTCTAATATTTTCATAAAACATCAGTGCATTATTTGCCCCCATTAAAGCTAAAATTTCACTAATTTTCTCTGCCTCTTTAATATATACAACAAAAACTTCCTTTCTTTCTATAATTTTACTATTTAAGTTCATACTATTAAGTACTTCCATTAAAACTACAGCATGATCATAATCAGAATCTTTTATTTCAAAGTGATACTTAGCAGTTTGAGGATTATTAATGCTTCCACTTGCTAAAAAAGCTCCTCTTAAAAAAGCCTTTTTATATTTTTCATTCTTAATTAAAGTAAAATCTTCATATTTTTTATTTTCAACAAAAGAAATGTCCAAATTTTCCATAATATCAAAGACATTTGTATTAAGAGAAAGCCGATATTTTTTTTTAGCAAAATTACTATTTTTTATAATTGAAATTTGACAAGTTTGGTTAAAAAAATACTTTACTAAGCTAAATATTCTTCTCGCAATTGAAGGATTTTCTGTATTTATAATAATTCTTGGACTTTGTGAATTAAATACAAAAGAACCATTTATTTTAACTAGGGCAGCAAGTTCGCTTATTGAATACTTATCAATTTCTAAATTAACTAATTCTTTTTTTACATTTTGAGCAAATGACATAATACCACCTCATATTAATGAATAAATGTTTTGTGAACTAGCTCATGATGATTCAAACAGTATTCAATAATCTCTAAATCGCTTGGATACATTTCTAAGTCTTTTAATTCTTCAATTTTAATCCATTCAAGGCTACCCTCTTCAGAAAATGTTTTAAGGTTACCTGTATATTCTTCTGAATAAAAAATATACATTTCTAAGTCTTTTTCTTTATATCTAACATCTGCAATTACTTTCAATGTGATATGCTTTAGTTTCAACCCAGTTTCTTCAAAAAATTCACGTTTAGCAGTTCTAATGGGAATTTCATAATGTTCTATTTTACCACCAGGCATACTATATCTATTAGTAGGCTTTTTTATAAGTAATATTTTCCCTTCGTTAAATAAAATAGAAGTTGATATTTTTAGTTTGTATTCATTTTTTTCATTTGACTTTTTTATAAGTAAAATTATACCAAATACTATACCAAAAATACTTACTAATTGAGCAACTTTGAAGTCTCCAAGCATTAAACTATCTGTTCTAAGTTGTTCTATAAATAAACGTGCTGTAGAGTACCATATGATGAAAAAACAAAAAACATCACCTTTTCTTTTAAATAAAACTCTTCTTCCAAAAAATGCAATTAAAAATCCTATGAAATTCCATACAGATTCATAAAGAAATGTTGGATGATAATACATTCCACCAATATTCATTCCTTCAATAATAAAATTTGGTAAATGAAGGTTTTCTAAAAAACTCTTAGCAACTTCTGGTCCATGTGCTTCTTGATTTGTGAAATTTCCCCATCTTCCAATTGACTGCGCTATCAAAAATCCTGTAGCACCTATATCAAATGCATCCCACATATTAATTTTATGTTTTCTACAGTAGTAGAAAGTCCACACAAATGCTCCAATAATCCCTCCATGAATTGCAAGACCACCATCACGAGTATTAATAATCTTTAATATATCAAAAGCATAATCTTCCCAGTTAAAGATTACATAATATAACCTAGTGGAAATTATACTAATAATCAAACCATAAAAAACAAGATTATCAAAATGTTGCATACTTATATTTTTTTCTTTTGCTAGCTTTCTTGCAAAGAAATATGCAATAATAATTCCTGTTAAAATTAGAATTGAATACCAATAAATTTTAATAAATCCTAAGTCAAAAGCTATTTCATTCATAAAATCACCTCAAATAATATTATATCATAGATAATGATACTTTTCCTTTTTCTTTATCTAAATCTATAATTGTAACTTTTACAATATCGCCAACATTTAGTTTTTCCATTGGATGTTTAATAAACTCTTTACAAATTTTAGATATATGTACTAAAGCATCATTTTTTAAACCAATATCAACAAAAGCTCCAAAATCAACTATATTTCTTACTGTACCCTCTAATTCCATTCCAATCTCTAATTCCTCAATTGTTGTAACATCTCTTCTAAGTTTAGGTGCTGACAAATCATCTCGAGGATCTCTTGTAGGAGCCAGTAATGATTTTTTTATATCTTCTATTGTAAAAGTATCACTACTATACTTATTTGCAGTTTCAGCTGTATTAAGGTTAGAAATAACTTCTCTAAACTCATCAGATTTAATATTAACTAGTGCTAAATTTAAATCTTTTAAAATATTATTAGTTAGCTTATAGCTTTCAGGATGAATAGAAGTTTGATCAAATAAATTCTCTCCACTCATAATACGTAAAAATCCTGCTGATTGTTCAAAGCACTTATCACCTAAATAGCTAACATTTTTTAATTCTTCACGACTTGTAAATGCTCCATTATCACGACGATATTTTACAATAGATTTTGCAATTCTTGGAGTAATTCCAGAAATATGACATAAAATTGTCTCACTAGCATTATTTACATCAACACCAACGTTATTTACAACTTTTTCAACTGTAAAATCAAGTTCTCCTTTTAATAGCTTTTGATTTACATCGTGTTGATATTGACCTACCCCTATACTTTTAGAATCTATTTTTACAAGTTCAGCAAGAGGATCTTGAAGTCTTCTTGCAATACTAACTGCACTGCGCTCTTCTACAGCTAAATCAGGAAATTCATCTCGTGCAATCTTACTAGCTGAATATACACTTGCTCCTGCTTCATTAACAATAATATATTCAACAGTAAGCTTATTCTTTTTTATTACATCAGCAACAAGCATTTCACTCTCTCTACTTGCTGTTCCATTACCAATTGCTATAATGTCTATATTATATTTTGTAACTAAATTTAATAGTGTTGGTTCTGGATTTTTATCCAAAAATATTTTATCAATATGAAGCATATCACCATACTCATTAACAATAGCTAATTTACAACCAGTTCTATATGCTGGATCTAGTCCAAGTACCCTTTTTGACTTTAATGGTGGCTGCATTAATAATTGCTCTAAATTCTTAGAAAATAAACTGATTGCTCCAGCTTCTGCTTTTGTAGTAAGTTCTGATCTAATCTCCCTTTCTATACTTGGAAAAATAAGTCTAGAAAAAGCATCACTAATTGCAAACAAAATATATTTACTACAACTATTTTCATTTTTACAATATTTTTTATAAATTTTATCAATTAAAAAATCCTTGTCAAATTCAAGCTTTACATTTAAAATTTTTTCTTTTTCTCCTCGATTAAGAGCAAGAGTACGATAATCTTTTAATTTAACAATACTATCATTATATTCATAATAAATTTTATAAATTTCTTTTTCATCTTTTGCATTTTTCTTTATTTTACTTGTTATCAAAGATTTTTTACTTATATAATCTCTAATATATTTTCTATGTTCACTCTTATCAGCAACAATTTCACTAATAATGTGGCAAGCACCTTTAATTGCATCATCAATATTAGCTACATCTGCATTTATAAAACTTTTTGCTGCTTCTTCTACATCAATATTTTCCTGCTTCAAAATTATATTCGCTAAAGGTTCAAGCCCATTTTTCTTTGCAACTGTTGCTAGAGTATTCTTTTTTTCTTTAAAAGGTAAATAAATATCTTCTACATCTACTAATTTAGTACATTTTAAAATTTCATCCTTAAGCTCAGAACTTAGCATACCTTTTTCATCTATTAATCTTATTACTGTCTCTTTTCTTTCACTTAAATTTAAAGCATATTGATATTGTTTTTCTATTTCATGAATCACTTCTTCATTTAAACCATTTGTCATTTCTTTACGATATCTAGCAATAAATGGTACAGTATTTCCCTCTTTTAATAAATTCAAAACTGCAACAGTCTGTTTTATTGAAATATTCAATTCTGCTGAAACTTGTTTTATAATTATTTCATTCATAACTTCCTCCATAAAAAATAGAGCATCTGCCCTATTAATTTAATACCTCATTTTCAAATTTTTGAATTACATCTCCTAGTGATCTTTCTTCATATACTGCTTTAATTCCATTAGCAAATAATTCAGCTGTATTTAAAATTATTAAATTATCAAACTTTTTTTCTTCACTAATATGAATTGTATTAGTAACAACTATTTCTTTTGCATCACAATTACTAAGTCTCTCAAAGGCTGGACCACTAAAAAGTGGATGAGTACATGCAACGTACACATCTTTTGCACCCTCTTTTTTTAACTCAGCAACTGCATTTACAATAGAACCACCTGTATCAATCATATCATCAATTAAAATACAGTTTCTATCTTTTACTTCTCCAATAATTCCCACAACTTCACTCTCGTTAGGTCTAGGACGTTGCTTATCTATTATTGCAGTCGGACATTTTAGTAATTCACTCATTTTTTTTGCTCTAACTGCTCCTCCATGATCTGGAGAAACAATTGTCATATCCTTAATGTTTTTCTTTTTAAAATGCTTAGTTATAATTGGTAACGCATTAAATTCATCTATTTGCACATTGAAAAATCCTTGAATTTGAGAAGCATGTAAATCCATAATCATTACTCTAGTTGCTCCAGCAGCTTCTAAAAGCGTAGCAACTAATTTAGAGGTAATTGGTTGGCGAGGTTTACATTTTCTATCTTGTCTTGCATATCCATAATAAGGAATAACTGCACAAATAGTTTTAGCATCTGCACGTTTTAGAGCATCAATCATAATTAAAAGTTCCATAATGCTTTCGTTAACGTTTGGTGGTGAAGTAGGTTGCACTACATAACAGTGACTTCCACGAACACTATTAAATCCCTCAACTATAACCTCTCCATCAGCAAATTTTTGAATTTTACATTCAGATAGCTCAATTCCTAAATTATGTGCTATATCTTTTGCCAATTCTTTACTATTTGTAAGCCCAAATACATTGATTTTTCTCATTTTTATTTCTCCTTTTTGTAATTATTTTTTATTGTTTCTCTACTTCTTGCAATTACTAATGAACCACCTTCAACTTCATCAACAGCAACCGTACTACCTGCCGCAATTCTTACATTATTTCCAATTTTTATTGGTGCAATTAAATTTACATTACTTCCAATAAAACTTTCTTTTCCTATAATTGTTTTATGCTTTTTTTCACCATCATAATTTACAGTAATTACTCCGCATCCAACATTAGTTTTTTCACCTATTTCACTGTCTCCTAAATATGTCAAATGTGCAGACTTTACTTCATTTTTTAAAACAGAATTTTTAACTTCAACAAAGTTTCCAATTCTACATTCACTTGCAATTTCAGAATTTGCTCTTATGTGTGCGTATGGTCCAACAGTTGTATTAGTTCCAACTTTTGAATTATAAATATATGAAGATAAAACACTACACCCATCATCAATAATTGAGTCTTTAATTTGAGCACTATTGATAATACACCCACTACCAATAACAGTATTTCCTGTAATAATACTATTTGGATAAACAACTGTATCATTATTAATTTTAACATCCCAACCAATATATGTACTGTTTGTATCAACAATTTGAACACCATTTTTCATATGTTTTAAATTAATATACTCTTTCATAATGCTGTTAGCAATTGCTAAACCTTCTAAATCATTCACTCCAATACTAAAATTATTATTAGAGATGGGAACAGATCCAACTCTTAAATTATTATGATTAAAAATCTCTACCAAATCTGTAATATAATATTCATTTTGAGCATTACTATCACCGATTTCCTCTATATATTTAAATAATTTTTGATTATCAAAACAATATGTAGAAATATTTACTTCATTTATTTTAAATTGGTGTTCTTCAAGATCTTTTTGCTCTACAATCTTTTGAACTTGAAATCCATTTTTAATAACTCTACCATATCCATTAGGTTGATCAATAATTGCAGTAAGCATTGTCATATCACAACTATTTGTTTTGTGATAATTAATTAAAGATGCAATTTCTTCTTCATTAATTAAAGGCTGATCTCCTGCTACAATTACAGTAATACCATCGCTATCACCTAATAAATTTTTAGCTTGCATAACCGCATGACCTGTCCCTTTTGTTTCCTTTTGAAGAACATATTCAATTCCCTCATCTAAAGCTTCAAGAACTTGCATGCGTTCTGGACTAATTATTGGAACAATCCTATTTACTCCAGCATTTTTTAAATTATCATGAACACAGCTTATCATTGGCTTATCTAATATTTCAAATAGAACTTTTGGTTTGTTGCTTTTCATCCTACTTCCTTGCCCTGCAGCAAGAATTAACGCTTTTATATCCATAAATCTCTCCTTTAAACTATTTTACAAACCCCATATTTTTTACTGGTCTTTGCCTAAAAACCACTTTCCCACTTATAGTTTCTTCAGAAACAAACCCTACATATTCAACCGACCTACTATCTAAGCTAACTACTCTATTATCTCCTAAAACAAAGAAGTGCCCTTCAGGAATTACTCCAGAATTAAAATTATTTGTAACTTGGTTAAATTCCATAATATTTTCATCTACTTCGATCACTTTATTATCAATAAGCAACTCACCATCTTTTATTTCAACAACTTCTCCTGGAAGACCTATAATACGTTTTACTAAATATTCTTCTTCTTCACTATCATCATTATCAAAAACAATTATGTCAAAGCGGTCCAATCCAGTAAATTTATATATTTTAGTATCAACCATAACAACATCCTCATTGTATAGAGTAGGCTCCATACTTGTACCTACTACACTATCTATTTCAACAAAATATAACCTAAAAACTACAATGATACCTAAAATTATTATAAACCCTAGATTTCCATATATTAATTTAAAAATTCCTTTAAGAATTTTTTTTATAAAATCTACAACATTTTTCATAATTCACCTTTATTTCTCTCTTTAATTTTCTCTAAAACAACTTGATCGATATTTATCATGTTTTTATCAATTAAATCTCTTCTCCTAAGTAAAGTTTTTTCAAGTGCCATTTCATATCTATATTTGTCTATTTCTTGATGATTTCCACTCAACAAAACATCTGGCACTCTATTACCATCATACTCAACAGGTTTAGTATATACTGGATAATCTAATAATCCCTGTGCAAAAGAATCATTATCAACACTTGCTTTTTTTATAACTCCCTCAACTTTTCTTGTTATTGCATCTATCAAGACAAATGCAGCAACTTCTCCACCAGTTAAAACATAATCTCCTATAGAAACCTCTAAATCAACATAATTATAAACACGTTCATCAAAACCTTCATAATGCCCACATAAAATTGTTATTTCATCTATTTTTGCAAAAGTTGTAGCCATTTGATCATCAAATTTTTCACCTGTTGGAGTAAGAGCAATTATTTTCCCTGGGTTTGAAATTGACTGTAGACATTTATGAATCGGTTCTACTTGCAAAACCATTCCTGCCCCTCCACCATAACTAGTATCATCAACAGATTTGTTATTAGCTGAAGAAAAGTCTCTAAAATTATAAATTTTCACCTCTAGATTTCCATTATCTATTGCCTTTTTTACAATTGATGAGTTTAAAAACGAGTCAAATACTTCTGGAAAAATTGTTACTATATTAAACCTCATCAAAAAGCCCTTCAATCACATTAATATAAATCTTATTTTGAGAATCATCAATCTCATTAATAAACTCATCAACATATGGAATCATAACATTATTATCAATAACTAAAATATCATGAGCATTATTATTAATAATTTTTACTACCTTTCCATAATAGTTATTTTCTTTATCATAAACATCATATTCAATTAAGTCACTATAATATACTACATCTTCATCACGCTCAGCATAAAGATCACATGCTTTGTATTTTTCTACTTCATTAATATTGTTAAAGTTGCCAATTTTGATTAATAAATGATTTTTATGAATTCTAAAGTCAGTTAAAATAAACTCTAATACATCAGTTTTAGTTTCAATGTATACTGTCATATTTTTTTTAAATAAATCTATATCATCAAAAGCAACCTTAAGCTCTCCTTTAATTCCATGAGTATTAATAATTTTCCCAATTTTAATTTTATTCATAAACAAGTTCCTCACTATATTTTTTATATAATTCTGGATATCTTTTCTCTAAATTAACAGGTTTAAAAGAGTCTGAATCCACACATGCAATAACAACTTCTCCAACAACACTCAAAATACCTGAAGCATATATTTCATGAATATAGGTTGTAGATACTTTAGAGATTTTTTTCACCTTTGTGTGTACTTCAACGTCATCAGAATATCTTGTAGGAGCTTTATATTTCACATTTACCGAAATGATTGGAAAAACAACTTTTCTATCGATGCACTCTTGAATTGAAAATCCTGCATCTTTTAAAAACTTACTTCTACCTAACTCAAACCATACGATATAATTGGCATGATAGACAATTCCCATCATATCAGTATCAGCATATGTAACTTCAATTTTGCGTTTAGAAATCATTTTTTCCCTCCTAACTGATGCATTACAATACTTCCAGCTATAGCTGCATTCAAACTTTCTAGTTTTTCATTTATTTCAATTCGATACTTAATATCACATAAACTTCTAATTTCATCACTTATTCCATTTCCTTCATTACCTATAACAAGATTAAATTTATCTAGCTTTTCTAATTTATTTTTACCGTCAACAAATGTCCCGATTGTTTTATTAGAACTGATTTTTATAGCATTTATCAAATCGTCATAAATAATTTTAATTAGAAAAATACTACCACTACTTGCTCTTACAACCTTTGGATTAGTATAGTCAACCGTATTTTTTGAACAAATAATTGTATCAAAATTAAAAGCAACCGCACTTCTAATAAGAGTTCCTAAATTCCCTGGATCTTGAATATCATCAAGCATCAAAACCCTTTCGCATTTACTTTTAATACTTGGAATATTGCAAACAGCAACCGAATCAATATTACTAACTGTTGAAGTAATACTTTTCATTATATTTTCACTAATTAGAATTCCATCTAATTTAGGATTAGTAGTAAGTATATAATCAATAGAATTTGTGGCTTTAGCAATTTCTATATTTTTCTTTCCTTCTACTATAAACTGATTAAATTTCTTCCTATTTTTATACATATACAAACTTCGTGCATATTTAACTTTTTTATTATCTTTACTTTCAATCACATCATCACCTATATTTCATTATATGAAAACTGTATCATCTTCTATTATATCAATTTTTCATGTTTTTTTAAAGTAAAAAAAGATATAAAACAAAACATATTTCATATCTTTTTATTTATATTTATGAAGCTGCTATTCCGATAGTAGCAAAAATATTTATTATCATATGTAGAATAATCATTGACACTATATTTCTTTTGGTAAACATATAACCAAATGCTAAAACAAGAGCAGGTGCTAAGTATGTTAAATATAATAAAATATTATCAACAGTAAAATCAGTTATAAATCCAACTTCATGAATTGCAGCAAAAACAACTGCACTTATAAAATATGGTAGCCATTTTAATTTTGTTTTTTCAATATCAAGTAAATTTACAAGTGAATATCTAAATATCAATTCTTCAACTAATGGTGCCAATATAACAACATTTAAAATAAAAATAAGCTTATTTCCATCATTAAACATATCAATTAAAGCTTGGTTATTTTCTGGTTCGGCCAAATCAGGATTAATTGCATTTACAATAAATGATAAAGCATATATGACTACAAAATATGCAACAAATAATATAAGTGGATATATATATGTAAGATAGTTTTTTAAATTTAAAACAAACTGTTTTTTTAAATCCTTAAAATTTAATATTAAAATTATTAAAAATGTAGTAAGAGAACTTACTGCCATAATATATAAAATATTACTATTAACTAACTCATTAAATTCTTCGCTTGACAATGTTCCTCTTGTTATTGAAAGGCCAATCATATAAATTACTGCTATAATTGAAGGAAATATGAAAATACTAGCAAAGTATATTCCTACATTTATTCCACTTTTAATTCTTGATCCTTTTACATAGTTCATTTTTTTCTCTCCTTCCAATTTTATATAAAATAAAATGTGAGTAAACTTACTTTCTTCCCTACAAATTCTAACATATTTATAACAATTTTTCAATATAATGCATAAAAAAACGATGATAAACATCGTTTTAAAAAATTATTTCATTAAAGAATATACATCTCTTGCAATAACAATTTCCTCATTTGTAGGAACTACAAATACTTTTACAGTAGAATCTTCAGAAGAAATACATACTTCACTACCACGTGAATTATTAGTTTCAGGATTAATCTTAGCTCCTGTACTTCTTCCAATTTCTTTAACAATATCAGCTCTTAAACTAATAGCATTTTCCCCTACTCCAGCAGTGAATACTAAAGCATCTAAACCACCTAATTGAATAATATATTGTCCTATATAATCTGCAATTCTTCTTACATATAGTCTTAAACTAAACTCCGCGTCTTCATTCCCTGCAGCAGCGCCATCTTCAATATCTCTACAATCAGACGAAATACCACTTACTCCTAAAAACCCTGACTTTTTATTTAAAACATTTGTCATTTCATTAATATCCATACCATCTTTTTCCATTAAAAATTGTAAAATAGCTGGGTCAATATCACCACTTCTAGTTCCCATCATAATACCTGCAAGTGGTGTCATTCCCATTGAAGTATTAATTGATTTACCATTCTTTACAGCACTAATTGAAGCACCGTTACCTAAATGACATACAATAATTCTAGAATATTCAAGATTTCCTAATAAATCTATTGTTCTTTCACTAACAAACTTATGGCTTGTTCCATGGAATCCATAACGTCTTACACCATATTTTTCATAGT
Source organism: Bacilli bacterium (assembly GCA_047973085.1). GTDB lineage: Bacteria > Bacillota_I > Bacilli_A > JBKEDG01 > JBKEDG01 > JBKEDG01. The sequence goes on from JBKEBI010000047.1 coordinate 31,714, forward strand.
ATTTTGTTGGAATTGGATACATATATGATTCTTTTGGCATCGTTTGATGAAATGCTGTATCAAATACTGCAACATGAATAACATTTGGTAAAGCTTCTTTAAAAGCTTTATACCCTGTTAGATTAGCTGGATTATGAAGCGGAGCTAAATCGCTCACACCTTCAATAGCAGTAACAACTTCTTCAGTCATAATGGCAGAATCTGAAAACTTCTCTCCACCATGAACAACACGATGTCCAACACCCTCTATTTCATCTAAACTTTTAACAATTCCAAGTTTTACAACTTTATCAAGTACTAATGAAACTGCAATAGAATGATCTTTAATATCAAGAACTTCTTTATCTTTCTCACCATTGTATTTGATTGTAATGATTCCCTCATCTAAACCGATTCTTTCTACTAACCCTTCTGCTATTGTAGTTTCTTCTGGCATTTCATTAATTTGAAATTTTAATGATGAACTCCCTGCATTTACTGAAAATATTTTTGACATTTTTTCCTCCTACTTGTAAGTGATTTCACTTACACTTTCTTCATTTAATTTTAAAATTAATTGTACAAGTAACTCTATTGTACTTTCTATATCATCATAATGTATAACACTTACATTAGAATGAATATAACGTGTAGCAAGTCCAACATATAATGTTGGGGCTCCATCATGCGCAACGTGAATTGCAGAGCCATCAGTAGATCCTCCATTTAAACCTGCATATTGAAAATTAATGCTATTTTCTTTAGCAGTATTAATTACATAATCTCTTAAACCTCTATGAGCAATCATTCCTCTATCGTATAATGTAATTAATGGTCCCATACCCAGCTTTGATTGGAATGTTTCATTTTCATAACCTGGTATATCTCCTGCAAGTCCAACATCTATCGCGATTCCTAAATCAGGATTAATTTTGTTTGCTGTAGTTTTTGCTCCTCTACATCCAACTTCTTCTTGAACTGTCCCAACACCATACAAATCCACATTTAAATCTTCTTTTTTTGTACGCTTAAAAACTTCTCCAACAAAATAACAACCAATTCTATTATCCCATGCTTTAGCAAGTAAATATTTCTTATTTGCCATTTGTGAAAATTCACAGTATGGAACAACAAAATCACCAATAACAATACCTAATTCTTCTACCTCTTTTTTAGATCCAACACCCATATCTAAGTACATGTTGTCAATGCTCATAGGTTTAGTTTTATCAGTTTCTGATAAAGTGTGTGGCGGTTTAGAACCTATAACTGCAATAAATCTTTTCCCTTCGGAATTAACAATTTCCATTTTTTGTGAAAGCATTACTTGCCCCCACCATCCACCAAGTGGTTGAAATTTAAGAAAACCATTATCGTCAATTTTAGTGATCATAAAACCAATTTCATCCAAATGACCAGCAAGCATTACTTTTGGAAGATTTTCTCCATTCCCCTTTTTTAGAGCAATTAAGCTCCCTAAGTTATCCTTTGTTATATCATCACTATGTGGAGATATATGATTTTTCATAACTTCAAATGCTTCTTTTTCAAATCCTGCAGGCGCTGCTGCATCTGTATATTCCTTTAATAATTTTAAATTCATAAATAACCTCCTAATAACTATTTTCTTGTCTTTTATGATTAATTTTATTTTTATTTATATATGAGTCAAATATTTCATTTGAATTAAAACCTAATTCTTTTGCTAAACTAAATATATAGTCAAACATTGTATAATAAGTTTTATTATTTATACTATCTAATTTCACAACAGAGTCAATTGTCTCAATAAATAACAAATTAATATCATCAGTTTGTCTTTCACTAATTTGTAGTTCATTGAATTTTATATCCATTCCAATTCCAAGTGAAACAGTAAAATGTAGACAATCAACAAATTCTTCGAGAATTACTTCATTTGGACTTGCAGGTTTTATACTCCAATATTTAAAACTTCTAACTTCATTAGCAAGCTCTCCAAGTTCAACAAGCAACGCAAGTTTACGATGCCTAAATGTTTCTTCGTATGTTTTTTGATGCTTATTATGAATTGAATCATCAAGCTTCTTTTGCAAATCTACAATTTCTAATAAATTTAACATTGCCACCCTCTTTTCTGTATGATAATAAAATGTGAGCAAATACACCTACTTCATTATATCAAATTTTATTTAGCTTTTCAATTCAACATTAAATTTTTTAGTCTTTTGATTGTATTAAAAATACTTCTCCAGACTCAAAAGTGATAGTTCCAGAATTGTTTTTTAATTCATTTGAAATAAAACTAGTATTAAATTTCTCTACATTCCCATTAAAAGAGTACTTGAAATCAGTTGTTATATTTAACCCGATTGTATTTTCGAAAAACATTAGAGATATGTATGAAAATTTATTTTTTTCTATAGTTGTTCTAGAACTTAAAAAATACATTATATTATTCTGATCTTTAATAATCAAATTAAAATAGTTTTTGTACTTTTTTAAAATAAATATATTATTTAAAAGATGATCTAATCTTTTTCCACAATTTATATTATATACAACAACATCTGTATATTTATGTTCCATTGCATAAATAAAAGCAAGTTCTAAATCTCCCTCATCTTTCTCGACAGGAAATTTTATTAATTTAGAATAATTTTTAAGTAACTCAAAATCTTTATCACTACAACTATCAAAATCTCCAATAGAAACAAAATTTCTATATCCAGCATTAATAAGATTAATTCCAAAAACATCAACAGCAAGAATATCACCATCTAGTGGTTCAAATATTTGATTTCCTAAAAATATATTTAACTTTTTCATTTTAAGCTATTAACTCTTTCACTATAACTCCCATTAAAAATATAACTTCCACTAATAACAACATCAACTCCAACTTCTTTTACTAAGTTAATAGTTTCACTATTTATACCACCATCAACAGAAATTAGCACATCATTTACTAGTGTTGAAGTTAATTCTTTTAGTAAACTTATTTTACTTAGTGCAGCTGGCATAAAGGATTGTCCCCCAAAACCAGCATATACACTCATAACAAGAACTAAATCACAATATGGTAAATATGATATTATTTCTGCTATGTTTGTGTCAGGTTGTACAACAAGCCCTGCCTTAATTCCTTTAGACTTAATCATTTGTAAGCAGTGCACAACTCCTAGTTGCTTTGCATCTTCACATTCGACATGAATTGAAATATAGTCACTTCCACAATTAACGAAGTCATCTAAGTATTTCATCGGGTTTTCCATCATTAAGTGCACATCAAAAATCTTATCACTTAAACCTCTAAGAGTTTTTATTATTGGAGCTCCAAAAGTTAAATTATTTACAAAATGTCCATCCATAACATCAAAGTGAATCCATTCACATCTAGTATTATTTAAAGCAATAATTTCATCAGCTAATTTTGAAAAATCTGCTGAAAGAATACTTGGAGATACTATAACATTTTTCATTAAATCACCTCTTAATTTCTTCAATCATTTTATTGTAATTATCATAGCGTTGCTTTATATATATATTCGATAAATTGTCTTTTACATTACATTTAGGCTCATTTATATGAATACATGTAGCAAATTTACAATTTGCACTAAGTTCATAAAACTCTCTAAAACATCTTGCAATATCTAAAACAGTAATTGTATCTAAAAATTCCATTGAAGAAAAACCAGGAGAATCAATAATTCTAATATCCTCAATATAAAATATTTCTACATGACGTGTTGTATGGCGCCCCCTACCGAGTGCTTTGGAAATTTCTCCAGTTTTTAAATTTAAATTTTTATCTAAATTATTAATAAATGTACTTTTACCAACACCTGTTTGTCCTACAAGAATTGTAGTGTGGTTTTTCAACTTAAATTTAATATTTTCATCAAAACTTTCAATATTACTCGATACATAAACATCATATCCAATATTTTGATAATATGATAAAAACTTCTCATCAAAACTTTCATTTTTACATTTATCTATTTTTGTAAATAGTAATATTGGCTCAATATTATTAAGCTCAAGCAATACAATTAATTTATCAAGTAAATAAGAACTAACTTTAGGTTCTGTTACAGAAGTTACAATTAATCCATAATCAACATTAGCTACTTTAGGTCGATATAGTTCATTTTTTCTTGGCAAAACATGCATGATGTATCCTTCTTCTTCCTCAGTAATTTCAAACTTTACTCTATCCCCGACAAGTGGAGAAATATCATTATTTCTAAATTTCCCTCGTGCCCTACATTTAAAAATTTTATCCTCTTCATCCTTAACATAATAATTTCCACCAGTAAGTTTAAATATTATACCTTCTGACATCAATTTCACCCTTTCTTTATTCTTCAACTGTCTCTTTACCACTTGAGATAACTATTATTAATGAATCAGAAGTATTTACAATATTTCCAGCTGAAATAGACTGAGAAATAATATTTCCTTCTGCTACAGTGTCACTATATGAATATTGAAAAGTACATGATATTGCATTATTAGTACAAAATCCTTGAATTGAATCTTTGTTATATCCATCAGATACAAAGTTTGGATAATATGTTGAAACTTTTGAGACATATAATGTTATAATACTTCCAGCCTCAACCTCTGTCCCTGAAATAGGTGTCTGTTCTATGATTAGGTTTTCACTTTTACTATCTTGTACTTCCTTTTCTTGAACCGACACAACAAATCCCATTCCTTCTAACTTACTTTTTACAGCATTTACATCTTGTCCAGTAAAGTTTTCCATAATATATTTACTCGGTCCAGTAGAAACAGTTAATACAATTGAAAATCCTAAGGGTTTTTCAGTTCCCTCTTTTACATTTAGAGAAATTACTGTATCTACAGGAAACTCACTACTTGACTCAAATTTAACTTCAGTAGAAATAGTAAATCCAGTGTCAACAAGCTCCTTAGTAGCCTCTTCTCTATTCATTCCAATAACATCTGGTACTATGATTGTTTCAGTTTCATTAGAGGTAGCAACTAAAATAAGTACTAGTGAAGTTACAACTACCAGCAAACTTATAATAACAACCAAAGTTTTAACTTTCTTTTTCTTAGGTTCTTGAGTGGAAATAATTTCTACATCATCAGATTTATTTAAAAGTGTATTAACAACTTCTTCTTCCATTTTATCATCTAAAACAAGTTTTTCAACATTTTCATTTTTTCCTGCATTTTCCAACTCTTCAAACATTTCATCTGCAGATCCATAACGATTTTTTGGGTTTTTAGCAGTTGCACGAATTACAATATTTTCAATACTTTGAGAAATACTTGAATCTATACTCCGAGGTGATGGAAATTTTTCTCTAACATGCATAAGTGCAATCGTTACAGCAGAATCTCCATTATATGGTAGTTCTCCTGTTAACAATTCATACATTAAAATACCAATTGAGTATATATCACTCCTAACGTTAGCAACATCACCACTAATTTGTTCTGGTGGTAGATAATGTACACTTCCTAAAATAGAATTTGTTTGTGTAAGTAATGTTGAATTTAGGGTTACTGCAATACCAAAATCAGTGATTTTTACAGTCCCATCTTTTTGAATTAGAATGTTATGCGGCTTTATGTCACGATGAATAATTTGCTTACTATGTGCATGTGCTATTCCTAAAGTAATTTGCTTAATAATATCTGTTACTTCTGAAATTGTCAAACGCTTTCTTTTTAATAACAACTGTTTTAGTGTTATTCCTTCCACATACTCCATAACTATGAAGTATTTTCCATTCTCTTCTCCAATATCAAAAATTTGCACAATATTAGGATGATTTAATGCAGTTGCAGCAAGTGCTTCTCTTCTAAATCGTTTAATAAACAGCTCATCATCACTCAAGTCACCACGCAATACTTTAATAGCAACATTTCTTTGTAATATTTTATCAAAAGCAAGGTAAACATTTGCCATGCCACCTTCTCCAATATTTCTTTTTATTATATATCTATCATCTAATAAATAATCTTTTTCCATCATATTATTCACCATCTTTCAATAAAACTACAGTAACATTATCATGTCCCCCATTACTGTTAGCTAATTCTACTAACTTACTAACACTTGTTTCTAATTCATTATTTAAAATCACTTCTTCAATTACTTTATAATCAACCATATTAGTTAACCCATCGCTACATAATAATAAGTATTTATAGTCATTTTCTATCTCATAAAAATCAATTTTTAAAACTTTGCTTGTACCAACAGCTTGCATTAAAATATTTTTTTGTGGATGAAATTTTGCCTCTAGCTCTGTGATTTCTCCTTGATCAAGTAATTCGTTTACTAAAGTTTGATCTTTTGTTATCTGTAATAATTTAGAATTGAAAACTGCATACGCTCTAGAATCACCTACATTAGCAATAATTGTTTTATCTTCTAAACAAACTGCAACTACAACTGTTGATCCCATACCGTTTAACTGCCCATTTGTTTGTGAATATTTTAAAATATGTGTATTAACTTCTTTTATCTGATTAGTAAGCCAAGTTTTCGCCTCTGAAACTGAAGATATTTTTGCTGTAGTTGCCCACATTTTGCTTATTTTATTTACAATAACCTTACTTGCAACATCACCTGCATTATGGCCTCCCATACCATCAGCCACAACAGCTAAAGTATGTCCATATCGGTTTGATGAAACAAATACACTATCTTCATTAGTACTTCTAATTTTTCCAACATCTGATAAACTGTGATATGAATACATACTAGTTGTTTCCTCCTCTAATACTTCTTAATTGTCCACATGCTGCATCAATATTTTCTCCAAACTCTTGACGTAGACGCACATTTATACCACCTTTAGCAATATAATCATAAAAGTTTTTAATATTTTCATCAGTACTTCTTTTATATTTATCATTTACACTATTCAATGGAATTAAATTTATATAGTAATGTAGTCCTCTTAAGTATTTTACAAGATTTCTTGCATCTTCAATACTATCATTAACTCCATCAATTAAAATATATTCAATCGTCAATCTCCTAGACGTATTATCACAATAATAAAACAGTGCTTTTTTTAAAGCTTCCAAGTTATATTTTTTATTAATTGGCATTAATTCATTTCTAACCTCATCATTTGTTGCATGAAGGCTAATTGCTAAATTAACCTGCTTATTAATATCAGCAAATTCTATGATTTTAGGAACTATTCCTGAAGTAGAAATTGTAATATGTCTTGATCCAATTCCAAGACCTAAATCACTATTAATAATTTCAATAAATTTCATAACGTTAGTAAAGTTATCAAATGGTTCACCTATACCCATTATTACTACATGGCTAATTCTGTCATTTAACCACTTTTGAACTTCAATAACTTGTAGAACAATTTCATGAATATTTAAATCTCTTAATTTAGATAATTCTCCTGATGCACAAAAACTACACCCAATATTGCACCCAACCTGAGTAGTAACACAGATACTATTTCCATACACTTGCTTCATTAAAACAGTTTCAATTAAATTTCCATCATATAATTTAAATAAAAACTTTACTGTCTCATTAGATTCAACTACTTCTACAAGTTCTAAACTATCAAAAATCAAGTTATTTTTCATTTTTTCTCTTAAATCTTTTTTTATTGTAGTTATTTCAGAAATTGTATGAATATTGTTTTTATATATTGCATTAAACATTTGTTTAGCTCGATATTTTGTTTCACCAATACCTAAAAAATATTCCTCAAAATCACTGATTGTAAAATTATATACTGACTTCATTCTTCACCTCTAATTAAAACTTTTTCCAACACTAAGCAATTTGTTTCCATTATAAAATTGTAATGCATCCATCACACTTTTTCCTGGAATAATAAGTTTAGTGATTAATATATTTTTATCTTTTGTACAAACTTCAATTCCTTCTTTAGTAATATCAACAATTACTCCAGCAGTTTTTGTACTTTTTTTGTCAAGTTCTACTACTTCTAATATTTTAATAAAATTGCTATCATACATAACCGTTGCACATGGAAATGGATTAAATGCTCTAACCTTATTATAAATATTTCTAGAAGAATCATCAAAATTTAGTAATCTCTCCTTTTTAGAAATATTCGGTGAATAACTTACCTCCATACTATTTTGATGAGTTCCACAATTTGGATTTTTTAATATTTTATCAATTGCCAATGGTAGTAATTTAGCGCCTAAGCTCGATAATTTATCATGAACAGTTGCTAGTGTATCCTTATATTCAATTTTAATTTTTTCCTGAATAAAAATATCTCCTGCATCCATTTCTTTAACCATTTCCATTATTGAAACACCTGTATATTCATCACCATTTAAAATTGCTCGATGAATTGGTGCTCCTCCTCTATGCTTTGGTAAAAGTGAAGCATGTACATTTATGGCTTTTATTGTAGCACAATTCAAAATATTTTCTGATAACATTTGACCATATGCACAAGTAATTATAAAATCTGGACTAATATCATTTATTACTTCAACATGTTCATTAATATTATCAGGTTGAAAAACCTCTATATCATTTGCAAGTGCAATCTTCTTTATAGGGGTTGCTTTATATTTTTGACCTCTGCCAACTTTTTTATCTGGTTGACTAACAACCAGCTTTATATCAAATTTTTGTCTAATTAGTTCTTCTAAAACAGCCACACTAAAATCTGGAGTTCCCATAAAAACAACTTTCATAAACCCCTCCTAAAAATCTATTGGATTATTATTTATAATTATATTTACTTCTTTTATTTTATTATATTCTCTTACTTTACCTATTATACCAAAAATCTTAGTAAAATGAGAGTGCTTTACTAAAATTTGTATTCTATATTGTGAATTTATCTTTTCAATATTAGAAAAATGTGGCTTTGTAGCACTTAAATGTAATTTCTTACATTCTGCAAATAAATCATTCATATTTTTTACAAGTAATGATAAATTAGAGGATGTGCCAATAATTTTTGTATATTTAGTAAAAGGTGGGTAATTAAATTTTTCTCTAAACTTTATTTCACTTTCATAAAAAGATATATAATCGTTACTAATAGCATTTACAAACGCATAATGACTAGTATCATATGTTTGAACTAGGTTGATACTATCATTTAATCCTCTTGCATTTCTTCCAAGAGATTGTGTAATATATTGAAAAGTTTTCTCACTTGCTTTATATGAATTGATATTCAACATATAATCGGCATCTATTATTGCAACTAAACTAACATTTGTAAAATTTAGTCCTTTAGATAAAATTTGTGTGCCAATTAGTCCATCATATTCATGATTAGTAAAACTGTTAAATATTTCACTTACTTTAGCTGTTTTAGTTAAAATATCTGTATCAACTCGAGCTATTTTTACATCCCTAAATACTTCGTTCAAGACTTCCTCAATTTTTTGTAAGCCGTACCCATATTCACTAAAATCACTACTACCACAATCACAAACAGCATTGGATATTTGATAACTACAGTGATGACATTTCAAAACATTTGAAGTATGTAAATTTAAAGTAACTTCACAGTTTGGGCATTTCAATGCTTCCCCACATTCATTACAAATTAAATAATTAGCATATCCTCTTCTATTTAAAAGTAATATGAATTGATGATTTTTTTTAATAACTTCTCTAATTTTATCCTCAAGATTTTTAGAAATGATCCAGTCAAAATTTGCTTTCATATCTATTATTTCAGTACTAATATTTGAAGTAGAGTAACTCTTTTCTAAAACATGAAGTTCAATTTTATTATTTTTAGTATTATAAAAAGTGCAAACATCAGGAGTTGCAGATCCAAGGATAATTTTAGCATCATGATACTTGCTTCTAATTACTGCAATTTCTTTTGTAGAATATGAAATTTTTGATTCTTGTATATATGAATCGTCATGCTCTTCATCAATAATAATTAATCCAAGCGATGTAAAGGGAAGAAAAATACTACTTCTTGTCCCTATTGCTATTTTTACTTTTTTGTCAATAATTTTTCTAAATTGATCATACCTTTCTGTTGAAGACATTTTACTATGAAAAATAGCAACATCATTATCAAAATGATGAGAAATAATGTTAACAATTTGAGAAGTCAAACTTATTTCTGGTACGAGAAATAAAACCTCTTGATTATTCTCTAAACAGTGCTTAATAAGTTCAATATAACATACTGTTTTACCACTTCCAGTACGGCCATGTATTAAATGAATATTACTACTACTCTTAAGAATATTTTTAACCACCACTTGTTGCTCATGATTTAATTTTTCATAATAGTTAAGTTTATTTATTTCAAGTGACATGCGATACTCTTCAATCTCATACATTTCAATAATATTTTGATTACGTAATTTACCAACTACATATGTACCAAATAATTTATTTACTTCTTTTAAAGTTACATTATCCTTTGAAGTAATATATTGAATCACTTTTCTTTCTTTATCTGACATATTATCTTTAGTATTAATAACTCTTAAGCATCTAATAAATTTTTTCTTATCTTTGTTTTTTATACTTGCTCGTAGTGCAGGAGGTAAAATTGTATTAATACATTCTATCATTGTTGCTCCATTATGTTCTCTTAGATATTTAATAAGCATCAATTGTTCCTCATTTAAAAAATCTTTACTAATTGCCTTTATATATTTATAGTTACAGTTGTCATAATTATGAGCAATATCTAAAACAAACCCTTCAATATCTCTATTACCAAATGGTACAATAACTTTTTGCCCTATTTTTATATCTTTTTGCATAGCAAAATCAACCAAATAGGAATATGGTTGATCTAAATTGGCATTATTTAGTTCAATAACTACACTTACAAGCATAACGCCTCCATAAAAAAAGGGAAATAATTCCCTTATACTAAATCAGAAACTGCAACTAAAATTGGCTCATCAAAATGATTACGGTATTCAACATATCCATCTTTGAAATCTTTACCAATAATATACTTTCTTGGAATTCCAATTAAATCTGCGTCTTTAAGTTTAGAGCCCATTCGTTCATCACGATCATCTATTAAACATTCAAGGCTATCTGCCATAAATTTTTCTTCAAGCTTAAATGCAAATTCCATTTGTTCTTTATTTGCTGTATCACCAACAATAACATGAATATCATATGGAGCAATTTCATCAGGCCACATTACAACTGCATCTTTTGAATGTTGTTCTAATACAGCCATTGTAATTCTACTTATCCCAATTCCATAACATCCCATTACGATTGGAATTAAATTACCAGCAGCATTATTTATGTTTGCATTTAAAGCCTCTGAATATTTTGTACCAAGTTGAAAAATATGTCCTAACTCAATACCTTTTGCCTCTTCAATTTCACTATCACACTTTGGACATGGAGCACCTTCAAATAAGTCACTAACTTCCTGATTAGCACTATATCCACACTTTCTACAGAATGTTATAGTATCTTCACCTATTTCACAAAGCGCCATAAATTCATGACTAGAAGTTCCACCAATATCTCCGTTATCAGCTTCTATTCTAACAAAATCAAGCCCACATCTCGTAAAAATATTGCTATATACTTCACTAACTTTATCATACCATTCTTGTAAACATTCCTGTGACTCATGAAAAGTATATAAATCTTTCATAATAAATTCTCTACCACGCATTAATCCAAACCTTGGTCTAAATTCATCTCTAAATTTATTTTGTATTTGATATAAACCAAATGGCAATTTTTTGTATGATTTTACATGAGTTTTAACAATATCAGTAATCACTTCTTCATGTGTTGGACCAAGACAAAATTCACGTTCATGTCTATCAGTTAATCTCATTAAGTTATCGCCATATGCATCCCATCTTCCAGTCTGATCCCAAAGTGTTTTAGGTTGTAAAACTGGCATATATAATTCTGAACATCCTATTTTATTATGCTCCTGTCTTGTAATTTCTGAAATCTTTTTTATTACTCTATAGCCTATAGGTAAATAGGAATATACTCCTGCTGCAGTTTGATGAGCATACCCTCCCCTAAGTAATATTTTATGTGACTGAATTACAGCATCGTTACTTACTTCTTTTAATGTTGGAATAAATTCTAAACTTTGTCTCATATTTTCACCTCTATATTAAATTCATTATATCTTTAAAAGTAATTAAAACCATTAGTAATAGTAAAAAAATTACTCCTCCTATTGATAACCCTACATACAACTTTCTTGGTAAATCTCTTTTAGTAAAAAATTCACCAATTGAAATCAAAATCTTACTTCCATCAAGCCCTGGTATTGGAAGTAAATTTACAACTCCTAAATTAATTGATAGTAATGCAATCATTTGCATTAAATAAATAAATCCTACTTCAACAGATCTTCCGATTTCACCAACAATCATAACGGGGCCACCCACATTATCTTTCATTGTAGAAAATTTTACAATTAGTTGAGCAAATGCACCAAACATTGCAACAGTCATAGAAATAAACTGTGCAAAAGAGTTTTTTAAAATCATAAAAATATTTCTAGAAACATTAATGCGATCATAGGAAATACCAATTGTATAATCTTCACTAATATCTTGTTTATCGATAGTAATAATATTTCCATTTTTCTCAAAAACTATATTTAAATCCCCTGATTTTTTTGCATCATTAATATCAGTAACCATTGTATCAAAATCAATAACTTCTTTACCATTAACTTCAATAATTTTATATCCATTTTCTATACCATATTCTTCAGCAACACTATTTTCCAAGACTTCACCAACAACAGGTACGCTTTCTCCAATTCCTATATAAAAATTTATACCAACAATTATTATAAAACCTAAAATAAAATTAAAAAATGCACCAGCAAAAATAATCATTGCCTGTTTTAATTTATGTACATCATTAAGTCTTCTTCCCTCAGGTGCTTCTTCACCTTCATCATTTTCACCAGCCATTGAAACAAATCCTCCAATTGGAATTGCTCTTATTGAATAATTTGTCTCGCCATATTTCCTAGAAAATAATTTGGGTCCCATACCTAAAGAAAATTCATAACAATATACACCATATTTTTTTGCAAACAATAAATGTCCTAATTCATGTACAAAAATTATTACACCAAAAACAACTATTGCTACTAATATGGTTACTACATCCATGAAATCAACTCCTTAACCTCTGCCCTAACATCACCATCTACTTTTATTATATCATTTAATGTAGGATTTTTTACAACTTTATGATTATTCATTGCATTTTTTATAACCTCTTCAATTTGTAAAAAACTAATTTTTTTATTTAAAAATGCTTCTACTGCTACTTCATTAGCAGCATTTAACACAGCAGGCATTGTATGCCCAATTTTTCCTGCTTCATATGCATACGCAACACATGGAAATCTATCAAAGCTAAGTTTCTTAAAGTTAAGAGTAGCAATACTAACTAAATCAAGTTCAGCTTTTTTAGTAGGAAGTCGATTTGGATAACTTAGTGCATAAGAAATTGGAGTTGTCATGTCGGCTGTACCTAACTGAGCCATGACACTATTATCGCAAAACTCAACCATTGAATGAATTATACTCTCATAATGTAGAACAACATCAATATTATCATAATCTACATTAAACAAATGATGAGCCTCTATTATTTCAAGACCTTTATTCATCATTGTTGCTGAGTCAATTGTAATTTTTTGTCCCATTGACCAATTTGGATGGTTTAGTGCATCCTCAACTGTAACAGTTTTTAACTCATCTCTATTCATATTTCTAAATGAGCCTCCACTTGCAGTTAAAATAATTTTTTTAACCTCTTTAGGATTTTCACCACTTAGACACTGAAATATTGCGCTGTGTTCAGAATCGATTGGAAAAATATTGACACCACACTCTCTCGCTTTTTTCATTACAATTTCGCCAGCAATAACTAAAGTTTCTTTATTAGCTAGACAAACAGTCTTTCTATTCTCAATTGCAATAAGCGTAGGAACCAAGCCTACACTTCCAACCACGCTATTAACAAATATATCATATTCAAAAGCAGCGATTTTGCTCAATCCTTCTTCACCGTACATAAACTCTACAGTAGTGTACTTATTACATAATTTACTATATGTACTTTTTTCAATACAAGAAACTACCTTAGGATTAAATTCTTCAATAATCTCACATGCTTTTTCATACTCAAAATCATATCCAAAGCTCATTGCTACTAAATTAAATTTTTCAGAGTTATTTCTTATAACTTCTAAAGTTTGAGTACCAATTGATCCTGTAACACCAATTATTGCAATATTTTTCATAATACGCTCCTATATATATATAAATATCACTGAAATAACGATAAAATTAAATAATATGCTATCAAATCTATCTAAAATACCACCATGACCAGGGATAAGATTACTGTAATCTTTTATTGCAAATGTTCTTTTGATTGTACTTGCAACTAAATCCCCAATTTGTGAAAGAATGACAACAATCAGTGTTATTATAATTATTTCTTTTTTATTAAAATCAAAATTCTGTAAGTAAAAATAGCTAAATAATGAAGCAAATATAGTAGCACTTATTACTCCTTCCCACGTTTTCTTAGGACTAATTTTCTCAATTAGCTTATGTTTTCCAAATAACATTCCTCCAAAATAACCAAAAGTATCAGCAATTACTGCTATTAAAATGGGATAAAAAAATACAAGTAGGGAAAAATTTATTTTTATATTAACTAAAGAATTAAAGCCAAGTACCAAATAAATAGTCATTGTAAAAATTACACTAATGTCAGTAAAGTTAAACTTTTCTAAATTTTGATAAAGAACAACAGTTATTACTAATACTAAAAACATAATTATAAAATAGTGTGCATCAAGCATTCCCCAAAAATAGGAGTACAAACAAGTAAATATTAAAAACAAGTACATTTCCATTCTAATAATGAATGGAACTCTTTTTTGTGTATTAATCAATTCATTTCCAGCAATTAATGAAATAAAAGCCACCATTATTGTAAAAACTATGTCATTAGCGACTGCAATTAATAAATATGCAAGAATTATCATAATTATTGCCCATACTATTCTCGTTTTCATATTAAATTCCTCCAAACCTTCTATTGCGTTTCATATATTGCTCTATTGATTCATCAACCATCTTGAAAGTTAGTTCTGGCCAATAACAATCTAAAAAAATCATTTCACTATATGCAAGTTGCCATAAAAAATAATTAGAAATACGTTTTTCTCCACTAGTTCTAATCAGTAAATCAACATCATCTGGTTCATACAAATACTTAGAAAATTCAGCTTCATCTAAACTTTCTACTGAAATATCATTTTCAATAATTTTTTTTGCAGCATCGACAATTTCATTTCTACCACCATAGTTAAAGCATAAATTAAGAGTCATCTCACTGCAGTCCTTTGTCAAATCTTCATATTTATCAAATAGCTTAATTAAATTTTTATCTAAACCATTTCTTGAACCAATAAATTTCAATTTAACATTCTCTTCTAAAAATAACTTATACCACTTATTTAACTTTACATCTAACATTTTAATGATAAATGCCACTTCAACCACAGGACGTTTCCAATTTTCAGTTGAAAAAATATAAAATGATACTTTTTCTAAACTATAATTTTTCTTTAAATGTATTGCAATATCTTTTACAACATCACTTCCTACACTATGACCATACGTTCTTTCCCTATGCTGCTTTTTAGCCCATCTTCCATTACCATCACATATAAATGCAATGTGTTTAATATTTGTCATATCTATTCACCATACTTTATAAGAAACTTATTGTTTCTTAATTCTTCTTTTAAAGTTGTTTCAGCTCCATGTCCAGGTAAAATAAAATAATTCTTTTTTATTTTAGAAAAATTTTTTAAACTTCTAATCATCATCTCCATAGATGAATCAAAAAAATCTGTTCTACCAATAGTTTCTTTAAAAATAAAATCTCCTGTAAAAGCAAACTCATCAATTAAATATGTAACACACGCTTTAGTATGCCCATATGTCTTCACACACTCAATTTCAAAATTTCCTATTTTAAACTTATTCATTGTAGGTTTAGCAACAGATTTAATCGCTACTTTATTAGGTGCATTATTGCTTATTGCTGACAAATTTAAATTTGGATTCTTCAAATATTCAATTGCATTATTATCACAGTATACAACACAATCATATTTATCTACAAAATAGTCTACCGAATAAATATGATCATAGTGAGCATGAGTTAAGAGAATTCCTATAACATTTAAACCACTATCAATAATATTCTTATCAATTAGTTCATAGTCAATACTAGGATCAATTAATAAACAATCAGGACTATCGTTGTATAATAAGTAAGTATTATTGGCTATAATACCATTCACTATTTTTATATATTTCATAATATACTCCTTAAATTAATCATATTCATATAGATATATATAATACTTATCTACCCCCTCTATTTTACTATATTTTTGCCTATTTGTAAAAAAGGAATTTTCATTTGCTATATAAATAATTTTTAATTCACTAGAAATTGAAGGTAAAGAAATAAATTTTAAGTTAATTCCATTAATAAAAATCATACTGCTACTTCTAATTTCAAAGAAGTATCTTCCATACTTTTCTAATACAATGTCATCAACAATAATATTATCTATTTTTGAAATTGGCTTTTTTATTAAAAGCTTTAACATATTGCATTCACCACTTAGTTTATTATATGAACAATTAGTTTTAAAAATTAATAAATTAAGGATGTAGCAATATACAAGATTATTTCCAATAATGTTCTTATTAAAAAGTAAAAAAATAGCTGAAAAGTAAATAAAAAATTTAAATTTAAAACTAAATATTACTAAAATAACTGCTAATAAAACATAGTAGTCTTTATATAACATTAGATGCAAAAATAATATCATTAATAAGTTGTTAATTATTAACATTGCATTACTTTTTACATTAATAATACCTATATATATAAGAAAAGAAACCTTTATATTTATAAATATTGCAATTATTGATAATAATGATAAAAAATAAAAAATTATTTTATTATAAATACTACTATCTAATTTATTGCTAATACATAAATATTTTTGAGGTTTCTCAATGATTGTACTTGATAATACAAGTTTATTATCAACAATACCTTTTATATATTCTATTTGAATTTTATTTTCACTTATATAACATATAATAGTTTTGCTTTTTAATATTCTATTGTATTTTAAATTTTTTAAAATACATAACTGCTCTAATTCTTTTAAACAAAAAACATTATACATTTTAATGCAGTATTTGAGTATTTTTACATAGAATAACATATTTCATCACCATATATATATTCTATAAATAATTTATGATTCCTCTGTGCATACTCCATTTTTTAAAGAATTTGAAACAACATATGTACCTAACACAGAAAACACAAGAGTTCCAGTAAGAACAATAAGCTTAACTTCATTTCCTTCACTTTCAGGTAAAACAGCTTGAGCACTTAAAGCTAGACCTATTTCTACACCTCCTAGTGGGAGTAGTGAGAGTCCGATTTGTCTGTTATATTTCTTTTTATGGTGTGTTAGCTTTCCACCTATTTTCCCTCCAAAATATTTACCTAATGTTCTTACAATAACATATACAATACCAATATACCAAACTGAAGAAATTGCTCCAAGATTAATTTGAATACCTGCAATAGTAAAAAACGCTATTAGAAAAGGTAATGCAAATAAATCAACTACTTTAGATTCAAGTGAAAACACTTGCTTATCAACAACATTTGTAAATGCAAGCCCCGCAACTAAAGGTAATAAAACTGTTGAACCATTAAATAGATAAGCAAATGATAGACTCAAAATAACCGAAACAAAAGTTGTTTCAAGGAAAAAACCTAAATCATCATCATTTTTCTTTTTAGCGAAAGTATTAATTAAAAATCCAAGTCCTATTCCAATTACAATACCAAAAAATACTGAAATTGACAGTTCAATAATTGCTGGCTCTAATAAATCAAGTATATGTAACTTCGCCTCAGAATGGTACCCTTTTTCCACGAATACTTTTGCTATACCAAACACAACAATTCCAATAGCATCATCAAGAGCGCAAATTGCAATAGAGTCATCTACAATATTATTCTTTAGTTTAAACTGTTTTTTAATCATCAAAATTGGTGCTGGAGAAGTTGAAGAGGCCAATGCTCCTAAAAGCAGAGCAATAAAAATATTCATTCCTAGTAAATACATTGCAAGCGTGACAACTAAACATGTAAATACAACTTCAAAAGCTGCAATTGCAACTAAAGCAACCCCACTTTTTTTTAATTTAGGAATAAAAAGTTCAGTACCTACACTAAAAGCCAAAAATGCAAGGGCTATGTCAGTTAATGGATACAATCCTTCTACTACATCTGTGGGAATTAAATTAAGAACAGATGGACCTACAATCACCCCTGCAATAATATACCCTGCAATTGATGGTAATTTAATTTTACTCATTGCATGTCCTAAAATTGCTCCAAACGCAACAATAATTCCAATAAACATAATTCCCTGCATTTAAATCACCCTCTAAACTAAAATTTCTTTATATACGTCTTGATACTTATCAACTAAAATAATATTCATTTCATCTTTTACTTCAGATGGAATATCTACTAAATCACGTTCATTTTCTTTTGGAACTATTATTGTTCTTATTCCACTTCTATGAGCACTAATTGTCTTTTCCCTAAGCCCACCTATTGGTAACACCTTACCATGAAGAGTAATTTCTCCAGTCATCCCAATATTTCTATTAACTTTACGATTAGTTAAACTAGAAATAATAGCAGTTGTCAAAGTAATTCCTGCACTTGGTCCATCTTTAGGTACTGCACCTTCAGGTACATGAATATGAATATCGCTTTCTTTAATCAACTCTGTATTCACATTAAATAGCTTAGAGTTTGACTGAATATAACTTAACGCAATTCGTGCTGATTCCTTCATAACATCTCCTAGTTGGCCAGTTAAAATTACTTTTCCACTACCTTTAAAATAATTTGCTTCAATCGGCAAAATATCTCCTCCAAAAGCTGTATATGCAAGACCTGTTACTACTCCAACTGTATCTTTTTCAGCTTTTTTACTATATTTAAATTTCAGTTTTCCTAAATATTCTTCAATATTTTTATTAGTAATAGTTGTTTTAACTATTTTTTTATTATTAGCTTCTAATTTTGAAATATTTCTAACAGTTTTTCTACATATTTTAGCAATCTCACGCTCTAGTTGTCTTACTCCAGCCTCTTGCGTATAATGTCTGATAATATATAGTAATGCTGGCTTAGAAATTGACAAGTCACTACTTTTTAGACCATGATTTTCTAACTGCCTTGGTAGTAGATGCAACTTAGCAATATTTTGTTTTTCAATTTCAGTGTAACCACTTAAATCTATTATTTCCATACGGTCTAGCAATGGTCTAGGTATTTGTCCAACATAGTTTGCTGTAGCAATAAACATTACATTACTTAAATCATATTCTTCCTCAAGGTAGTGATCACTAAATCTTGAGTTTTGTTCTGGATCAAGCACTTCTAACATTGCACTTGAAGGATCCCCTCTAAAATCGCTTGACATTTTATCAATTTCATCTAGCAAAAACACTGGATTAGTTGTTTTTGCATTTTTCATTCCTTGAATAATTCTTCCAGGCATACTTCCTAAATATGTTCTTCTATGTCCTCTTATTTCACTTTCATCACGTACACCACCAAGTGAAACTTTAACAAAATTACGATTTAGAGCTTCAGCAATCCCTTTTGCAAGAGAAGTTTTTCCTGTTCCTGGTGGTCCTATTAAACAAATAATTGGACTTTTTAACGAATGTGTACGCTCTTTAACAGCAATATAATCAAGAATTCTTTCTTTAACTTTCTCAAGCCCAAAATGTGATTGATCTAGTGACTTTTCAACCTTTAATATATTAGATTCATCTTTACTTTCTTCACTCCATGGAATAGAAATAATCCAGTCCAAATACGTTCTAATTATTGATGCCTCTTGACTATTTCCTGGCATACTTTCATAGCGTTGTAATTCTGCCATAGCTTTCTCCAAAACTTTAGGAGGAAGTCCTAAGTTTTCAATAACATCTTTTAATTCTTCAGCATCTACATCTTTTGAACCAGTATCCCCTAATTCTTCTCTAATTGCACGCATTTTTTCGCGTAAATAATATTCTTTTTGAGAATCTTCCATTCCTTTTTTTACTTTTTCATTTATTTCTTTTTCTAACTTACTCAACTCTTTTTCTCGTTCTAAATCATTAATCAGCTTTAAAATTCGATCATTTACATCCTCAAGTTCATTATATTCTTGAAGCTCTGCTATTGAAGATGGTAAATTAAATGCAATAACATCTACAACAACATCTGCAGTTTCTGACCCAGAAATTCTTTGCAGCATTTCCTCTGAACTTATTGACAATTTATTTACGTAAACATCAACGTAATTCATTAATTTTCTCATTAAAGCTATTTCTTCATTTTCACTTCTAACAACTGTTGGGTGCTCTAATACATCTGCTTCAATATATCCTAAGCTAGATGTATTTGCATTCATTTTTTCAATTTTTGCTCTAGTAATCCCTTTTAGTGATACTCTATAGTTCCCATTAGGTAGTGTTATTTTTGAACTTATGTATGCAATAACACCCGCTAAATATGTATTTTCAGTATCAAATTCATCAACAAAAGGATCTTTTTGGGTTGTTACAAAGATCTTTCCATCAAATTCACTCCTAGCTGTATCAATTGCTTTTTTACTAAAATCTCTACCTACTTCAAGCTTAACTTCATTGTTAGGCATTAAAATTAGACCTCGCATAATTAATACTGGAATATTGTACTTATTATCAGCCATAAATAACCTCCTTAAAAAATAATTATAAGACAAATGAAAATCATTTGCCTTATAATACTATCTAATTATTACTCTTTTGATTCAACTTCTTTTACAGTTGATACTTCTCTTAAAGATTCAAAAGCTTTACGAATTTTTACACTATTTTCAATTTGTGCATTTCCACCTACAGCTTTTTCAATTTCAGCAACTTCCATCTTATAGATTTCAGCCATTTTTTCAAGTTCAGCAGTAACTTCTTCAGCAGTAACTTCTACATTAAACTCTTCAATTAATTTTTCTAAAGTTAACATATGTTTAACACGCTTTTGTGCATCTGGTCTTAATTGCTCTTTTAAATCTGCTTCAGTAGTTCCTGTTAATTGATAGTATTGATCAAGTGATAAACCTTGTGTACTCATTTGTTGAGCTGTATCGTTTATCATTCTAACAACTTCTGAATCAATCATTTGACTTGGAATACTTACACTACTATTTTCAGCAACCTTGTCAATTAGCATATCATAAATTGTATTTTCTTTCTGTGAATTAACATTATTTTCAATGTCAGTTCTAACAATTGCTTTTAACTCGTCAACAGTTGAAGCTTCAACTTCTAAATCTGCAACAAATTCATCATTTAGTTCAGGTACTTGACGAGTTTTAATTTCATTAATTTTAACTTTAAAAACAACTTCTGCTCCAGCAAGATCTTCGCTATGATACTCTTCTGGGAAAGTTAAATTTACATCTTTTTCTTCACCAATACTCATTCCTTTAACTTCTTCTTCAAATCCTGGAATAAACTGTCCACTTCCAATAACTAAAGGATGATTTTCAGCTGTTCCACCTTCAAATGCTACATCATCTTTGAATCCAGCATAGTCGATAACAGCAGTATCTCCATCTTCAACTTTACCTTCTTTAATAATCATTTCTGCATTTTGTTCAAGTAATTTTTGAATTTCTGCATCAACTATTTCGTCTGTAACTTTCGTAGTTGGAACTTCAACTTCAATTCCTTTATATTCTCCTAAAGTAAGTTCTGGTGCTACAGCAAGTGTTGCTGCAATTACTACTCCAGACTCATCAACTTTTTCAATTGAGATTT
Source organism: Bacilli bacterium (assembly GCA_047973085.1). GTDB lineage: Bacteria > Bacillota_I > Bacilli_A > JBKEDG01 > JBKEDG01 > JBKEDG01. The sequence goes on from JBKEBI010000047.1 coordinate 53,656, forward strand.
CTGGATAACTTACTGGTTCAATACCATGTTTTTTAATTTCTTCAGGATAACTCTTTTCAAGTAAGAAATCTATTGCATCTGTGTATAGACTTTCCTTACCAACTTTTTTTTCAAAAACACTTCTAGGTACTTGTCCTTCTCTGAAACCATCAACTTTTATTTTATCTTTGTTTTTATCAAAAGCTTTGTCTAGCGCTTCATTCCAAACTTTCCCATCAAATTCTATTGTTAATACCCCTGTACTATCTTCATTTAGTTTCCATGTGCTCATAATTTATCCCTCTCTTTCATACCTTTTATATTATAATATAACTTATTTAATGTTTCAAGTGTTAGCACCTGATTTCTAATATATTTCGTAAATAACACCAATTTCTTCATTTTTTTTATCACTAATAACAAAACTCTCTTCTATATTCTTAGTAATGTCGGTAGTTCCTTTTTTATTTGCATAGACTTTAGCAATCAAATCACCCTTATCTACATATGAATTTACCTTAGCATACAACACTATTCCAACATTATAATCAATCGAGTCTTCCTTAGTAAACCTTCCTGCGCCTAAATCTCTTGCAATATTAGCAATTTTTAAGGCATCAATGCTAAAAACATATCCTGAACTACTTGCTTTAATTTCATAAACCTTTTCAACACTTACAAGATCATAATCTTTCTCAATTGAATCAAAATCTCCACCTTGCATAGTAATAAATGACTTGAAACACTCCAAGGCTTCTTTACTTTCAAGTTTTTGCTTGATTATTTTCATCGCTTCATCATGCGAAATATCTAAACAATTTGAAACAATACTTGCACAAATTGAAGTAGAAAGTGTATACAAATCTTCACTGTATTCACCATTTAGAAATTTGTAAGCTTCAATAACTTCAAGTTTATTTCCGATACTATAACCTAAAGGTTGATTCATATCACTTAATACTGCTGAAGTTTTTTTACCATGACTTCTACCAATACTTACCATTGTCTTAGCAAGCTCTACACTTTTTTCATATGTAGGTAAAATTGCACCATTTCCAACTTTTACATCCAATAGTATTGTATCACTTCCACTTGCAAGTTTTTTACTCATAATGCTTGCAGCAATTAAAGGAATTGAATCCACTGTAGCAGTCACATCACGCAGAGCATAAATTTTTTTATCAGCAGGTACAAGACCTTTACTTTGACCAATTATTGACAAATTATTTTTTCTTACAATATCCATAAATTCACTATCACTAAGTTCAATTTTAAAACCAGAAATGCTTTCAAGCTTATCAACAGTTCCTCCTGTATGTCCTAGGCCTCTTCCACTCATTTTGGCCATAACAACACCACAACTTGCAATGATTGGCCCAATAATTAGGGAAGTTTTATCTCCAACACCCCCAGTTGAATGTTTATCTGCTATATGCTTAAACTCACCCTTAAAATCAATAGTATCTCCACTATCAATGTATGCTTGAGTTAAATGATGTAATTCATTATCTGTTAAAGAATTTATACATACAGCCATTAAAAATGCACTCATTTGATAATCTTTAACATTTTCGTTTACATAACCTTCAATTAAAAATTTAATTTCAGCTTCAGTAAGTTCAATATTCTTCTTTTTTTTATCAATAATATCTAAAGTATTCATTACTCATCACCTTCTTCAAAGTTCTCTAAAAAACTGTGCTTTTCTTCACCATGTATCCAGCCAATCACAGTATTTATATTAACATTATAACTTGATTTAAAAATAGATTTATCTACATTTGGAAAAACATTTTTTAAATCTGCAATTAGCCTTTTTATTTCAGAACGCTTACTACTAGTTTTTCCAGCAGCAACTCTACAACCACAATCCATAAAAGGAATTCCAGTATACTTAGCCCATGAAATTATACGCTCTTCTTCAATAAAATACAAAGGCCTTATAAGTTCCATATCTTCAAAATTTGTTGCTTTAATTCTTGGCATCATTGACATATAATTACCCGCATATAATACATTTAATAGAATAGTTTCTATCACATCATTAAAATGGTGGCCTAAAGCAATTTTATTACATCCCAATTCTTCTGCTTTTGAATATAAAAAACCTCTACGCATCTTAGCACACATATAGCATGGGTATTCTTTTGCAATTTCTTCTACTACATCGAAAATATCAGAATTCATAATATTTACTGGAATATTAAGGTACTTACAATTCTTTTCTAAAAACTCACGATTAACATCATTAAAACCTGGATCCATCGATAAATATACAAGCTCAAAATTTAAAGGTCCATGTTTTTGAAACTCCTCAAGCAGTTTTGCAAGTAATAAACTGTCTTTTCCACCACTTATACAAACAGCTATCTTGTCACCATTTTTTATTAATTCAAACTCTTTAACAGCTTTACAAAAAGGAGCCCATAAATGTTTACGGTATTTTTTTATTATAGAACGTTCAATATCCATAAGTTCAACTTTTTCGTATTCATCATATGAATTAAATTGCATATTACATGAATTAGCCATTATTAAACTCACCTACTCTATTTTTAAGTTCTTCAATGAGCTTTAAAACTCTATCTAAATTTTTCATTCTAACTCCACTCGCATAAATATGTCCACCACCACCAAACATGGCAGCAACATCATTTATAACTGGTCCCCTAGAACGAATATTAACACGATAATTATCATTTTGTTTATCTTCTGTAATAAAAACCCAGACATCAAATTCAGCGATATTATTCAATTCTCCAATTAAATTTGAAGAAGTAGCTATATCAACATTATTTTTCTTAATATCATCTGCAGTTAAAATAATATATCCTACACGCTCTTCTACTTTTAAACTACACAGAATATATCCAAAATACTGTACTTCCTTAAAACTCCTACGGTACAACTTATCATAAACATTTTTAAAATTTACTCCAGATTTTTTCATTTCTGCAGCTACATTGAATGTTTCATTTGTTGTACTTGGAAATAAGAATCTGTTTGTATCTGCAACTATTCCTGCTAAAATTAATTCTTTAGCTTGATTACTCAATGAAAACTCATTACTAAACTCACTATAAAAATCATAAATCATTTCAGAAGTTGAAGATTTATTACTATCAACCCAATTGATATTGCCATAATCATCTTCTACAGGATGGTGATCAATTTTAATAATACAATCTCCAATTTCCCATCTAGAATCATCAATTCTTTCATGATTAGCTGTATCTGTAACAATAATTAAAGCATCTTCAAAGTTATGATCTTTCAACCTACTATGAGCTTTAAAATATGATAATCTTTCTGGAAAAACTCCAGTAACATAGACTTCTTTTTCTGGAAAATTCTCAGTGATTAAATAGTACATCCCCATTTGTGAACCCATTGCATCAGGATCTGGACTAACATGACGATGAATAACGATTTTATTATAATCTTTAATTTTTTGTAATATTTCAGTTTTCATTAGTAATAGCCTCCTTACTTTTTAGCTACTTGCGTAATAACTTTGGTTTTATTAACCTTTCTAAGTTTCAAAACATCATCTCTATATTTATTTGGAATACTAAAGAATGAGAATTCTCCTTTTATTACAATATCACTTATTTCATTTTCATCTATGTCAAATCCATTTTTTAGTGCACCAACAATATGTTTAACTTTAATTTTATCACGTTTTCCAGCACTTACAAAAATTCTTACATTATCACCAGATTTTTTTGATTTTTTAGACTTTTTCTTTTCTTTTCCCATATTTAAAAACTTGTCTTTAATATCAGAAAAATCAGATTTAGAAAATTTATCATTAATCAATGCATATGCGATATCTTTATATGAATAACCTTCCTCTATTAATGCTTGAAAATATTTATTATCTTCAATATTAGTTAATTCAAGATTATTTGTATAATTAAAAATTCTTTGCTCATTAACATCATCTTTATGTGGAATAGGAATTTTTGTAATTGTCGCTTTTGTATATTTACAAAGTTGATCAACCTTATATGCTTGTTTATCAGTCACAAAAGTGTAACTCTTTCCTTTTCTACCTGCTCTCCCAGTTCTTCCAATTCTATGTACATAGTATTCATAGTCATCCGGGAAATCAAAGTTATATACAACTCCAATCATTTCAATATCAATTCCTCTTGCAGCTACATCAGTAGCAACAAGTACATCTAAAATACCCTTTTTCATTTTATTCATTACTTTTTCACGTTGTTCTTGAGTTAAATCTCCATGCAACGCTTCAGCAATAAATCCACGACTTTGTAATGCAGCAACAGTTTCATCAACTTTTCTTTTAGTATTACAAAAAACAATGGAAGTTGTATTGTTAAGATATAAAAATCTTTTTAAAACTTCCACTTTATCATCATTTCTAACTCTAACATATAACTGTTCAATTGTATCTATTGTTTGTCGAACAACATCTTGCTTAATACTAACTGGATTTGTTAAATAAGATTTTGAAAGAGCAACAACTTTACTAGGATATGTAGCAGAGAAAAATAAAGTTTGTCTATCATTTGGTAAATAAGTTAGAATAGTTTCTAATTCTTCCTTAAACCCTATTGAAATCATCTCATCTGCTTCATCTAAAACAACTGTTTCAATTCCACGTGCTACAATAGTTCTACGCTTTAAGTGATCAATTAAGCGTCCAGGTGTAGCTATAACAATCTGAGGTTTCATCTTCAACTTCTTAATTTGTTCTCCAATGTGTTGACCACCATATACACATACAGCATTAACTTCTCCCATATACTTAATATATTTTTCTACTTCATTATATACTTGCATACTAAGTTCTCTTGTTGGACAAATAATCAATGCTTGCTGTTTTTTTTCAAAACTAATTTTCTCAAGAATAG
>JBKEBI010000052.1:0-1665 GCA_047973085.1 Bacilli bacterium
CCAAAATCATTAGTTATTAAATAGTCTTTATCAAATTTCTTAAAATTAAAATAATTTAACATATTATCTCCAAGGTTTGATATCGTATTTAGCTAATCGCTTACTACCATCAAACACACCACCACAAGAATTTTTTAATGAACATTGATTACATTCGTCAAAAAAATTTATTTTATAGTCAGTTATGCTTTTTTTACAAATCAAATGGAAATTTTCTTCAACAGAACATAATGGAAAGTTATATAAAGCAACATCTATACCATTTTCAATTAATTTTACAATAGCATTTTTAGAATAAGCAAAAGCCTCATTATATGACACCCAAACATCATTTTGATTTTTCGCAGCATTACCAAGCATTTCTAACCCCATGATTTTAACACTATAAACATTGTGGAATTCAGTTACAATTAATTCTGCTATATCGCCTATATGTTCTTTATTAAAATTACTTACAACCATTCTTAACTCAACTTTATAGTCATACGCAAGTAGGTGCTTTATCCCAATTATTGTTTGTTTGAAACCTCCAGTTGAACGTGTAATATTGTCATGTAATTCTTCATTATGTCCATGTATCGGAATACCAATTATAGTGTTATTAGGTATTGTTTCTCTAAATTTTTCAAAGTATGGTTTATATGCTAAGGCTCGTCCATTAGTAAGCAATAAAAATTCAGTACTCCTAAATTTATTCTTCAATGCCTTAAATATGGTAAATATATCAGTACCTATTATAAATGGTTCCCCACCTGTTATTGTTATGTGTGAAGGATATTTAGGCATGTGTTTGATAATATCTAATATTATATTCGCAGGTGTGTTATTCTTTTTTCTAATACCATCTGAAACAGGACACATAATACAATTAGAATTGCACTTAGACGAAAGCATTAATGCGTTATCTACTCTCTCATTACTGTAATATAAAAACGCATTTCCAACTTCATCAATTTCAAAGACATCGTAATCGTGACATTGATTAAATAATATAATATTTTTATCTGAAAGTGTACGTTCTTCTCCACTTAACAAAAATTTCAATTTACCATCTTTGACATAAACTGTTTCAAGATTTTCTTTAAACAAGTTTTGTATTGTTGTATCTGTTTTAGCAAAGGAAACTATTTTTGTTTGTCCAATATAATTATCTAATTTAATAATCAATTTAGTATTCCTCCAATGATACAATATAGAATAACACCTAAAGTGATACATATAGCAAATGGTATTTTCCTTACAACTTGTACAGTTTCTATATTTTTAGATTTTGCCCATCTTTGTATACTAGCAACTTCCCCACTAGATAATCTTGATTTTAATGTTTCGTCAGACATACTTGGCAAATTTTTAGTTTTCGATTTAATAAACAATATGCAATATTGTTGCGATAATATCATATTTTTCTTAAGTTCACTAACTTGTATTTCCGTATGATTAAACTCTGTTGCTAATATTTGTACTAACATTAAAAACAATACAATAAAGTAACTTATTAAATTTGTACTGAAAGGTATAAATCCTGTAAAAAAAGTCATAATTATATCAAATATCAATACAAATACAATTAGTATTTTGATTCCAAATAATTCTAGTTTATTAAGACTAAATAATATTCCAATGCAAATTACTGTATATAATATGGTTTCAATTTGATATATTGGA
>JBKEBI010000080.1:0-2214 GCA_047973085.1 Bacilli bacterium
GAATCCTTAAAACCCTATGCAGGTTATCACTTAACAAATTTAATAAATAAATATACAACTAATCCCTTTTCTGGAATAATAGTAGGTGTATTGACAACAGTTTTAATTCAATCTTCATCAGTTACTACAGCTCTTACAATATCTTTAGTTAGAGCAGGCCTTATGGACTTTAGGCAAGCAATTGCTATTATTATGGGAGCTAATATTGGTACTACAATAACTGCTTTTTTAATTGGATTATCAATCAAGAAATTTGCCTTACCAATTATGTTTATTGGAGCTTTAATATTTATGTTTTCCTCAAAGCGAAAAACTAGCTTATTAGGACAAATAATATTTGGTTTTGGTTCTTTGTTTTTTGGAATAGCTCTTATGGAGATTCCACTTGAAACTGTAGCAGCAACTCCAATGTTTGCAACAGTAATGAGTACAGTAGCTAAGACACCTTTATTAGGTGTTTTAATAGGAGCTTTACTTACAATGTTAGTACAATCATCATCAGCAACAATAGGTATCTTACAAGCATTATATCTATCAGGAAGTGTACAATTTTCAGTAGCTGTTGCGATACTTTTAGGGGACAATATTGGAACAACTATTACATCTTTACTAGCATCATTAGGTGGAAGTAGAGATGCTAAACGAGCTGCTTTATCACATTTATTTTTCAATATTTCAGGATCCACCATCTTCTTTATAATTTTATATGTATTTGGGGGAATAATCATTTTAGAAAATTTTGTTGTATCACTTACAGAGGCTTTAGGTTTAAATATGGAGATGCAAATTGCATTTGTACATTTAATATTTAATTTTACCGTTGCCTTTACTTTGATATGGTTTGTAGCACAAATTGAAAGAATTATAACATTCATAATACCTATCACTGAAAATGAGAAGAAAACTGAATTAAATGCCGTATTTTTAGATGACATGCTTTTACATGAATCTCCTGCTTTAGGATTAGAACAAGGTAAAAAAGGATTAATTTTATTAGGTGAAACTGTAAATGAACAATTAAGTTTAACAATTGATTATATTCAAAATAATAAAGAGTTAAGTAAAAGTAAAGTTTCACAATTAGAAATTGGTATAAATGTATTAGATAAACGTCTTAAATCATTTTTCTCTGAAATAATGAATGAAGATTTACTAGAACAAGATGGAAAAAATTTAAATATATATATGTATTCAATTAATGATTTTAAAAGAATCGGAGATTTATCAGAGAAAATAGTAATATTATTTGATCAATTAAATGAAGAGAAAAGTAAGATGTCTCCAGAAGCTAAAGAAGAAATAATAAAAATGCTTAAAGTTGCCTCTTCAGCTGTCTTGAAAGTTGTTCAATTATTTGAAACAGGAGATTTAATATTAGCAGGTGCTATTTTAGAAAAGGAAAAACACTTAGATCAAATGGAAAGAAAATATTATAAAAACCATTTGAGTAGAGTTAAAAAAGATAAGTGTATTGGTAAAGCTTCAATGATTTATGTTGATCTGATATCTGATATTGAGAGAATGGGAGACCATGTGGAGAATATAGTGGAATATTATACAAATGTAAGTCAACTTTTAACTGAAGAAGAGGAAGAGTTTGATATTTCAAATATACTTATATAAAATTTTTAGAAACAGTGAAATATTTCACTGTTTTTTTTGACCTATCTATTTGTATAGCAAATAATTGATTTTTTTTAAGAAATAAGATACAATTATAGTGTAAGATGACATAGGAGAATAATACTTTAAATTTATAAAATTAAGGAGTTTATTATGAATAAAAAAATATTAGTATTTGCTTTATTATTTACTGTAATAGGTCAAGGTGCATTACTTGCAAACGCTACATTTGTAGCTAATGCTCAAGAAACACCAGTGGTTACAAGTGAAGATGTAATAATTACAAGTGTTGAAGTAGATGATGAAATTATTCAAAATGAAGTAATATCTGTAAAAACTGCTGCTACATGGGGAGAAGTAGTTCAAGAAGATGTAACTACTACACCAGATACTTCAAAAGATCAAGGTGTTGAAGGTGGTAAAGAAGTTGTAGTTTGGACTTTAGACATCTAATAAAAATTAGTTAAAATATTATTTTACTAATAAAATTTTGAATATATGCAAAGACTAGAAATAGAATTTATCTTAAATGATAAGTTGATTTCTAGTCTTTTTTGTTAATAAAATGAGAATTCCATGAAAGAATCATTA
>JBKEBI010000034.1:0-35891 GCA_047973085.1 Bacilli bacterium
ACTTAAATATACAAATGAAAGCTTACTTAAAAAGAAGTAATAATATCCCAAGTCGCTCACTAGACTGGCTTAGTCCAAATGAAGCAAGAAAAATGATTGAAGATCAGTTTGCTAACTTGCACAAATCACTTCAATCATAATATATCACATTACTTTAATTTTTTAGACTTTTTGGTCTCACATCATTTACAATCCTACATTAATTAATAAAAAAGAAAGGCTCCATCAATAATATTGATTAGATTCAGTGACATAGAAAGAATTTATATTTTATTGTTTTTATGTTTATATACTATTAGTTCTATAAAACCTCAATAATATTTTCAAATTTTAAAATGTTATTGTTGATAGTAATTGTTTTAGAAAAAGTATCAATCTTTGATACAATTCCTATTTCAGTATGGTATCTTTTATTCTTAAAATATTTTATCTCAATAATACTACACTCTTCATAACTAGAAACAACTCTTTCTTGAATTTCATATAGTTTATCTTCACAAATATCTGGTTGTTCTACATCATACTTTCCTTCAAAAGCTTCATCAATCTTATTTCTTGTATTTGCTAATGCAAAAAATGGATTCCAATTATTGTTCATTGTATTCACCATTATGTCCACCTACTAGTTTATTTCGATATTCTGCAGTTGACTCACTCAATTTAGAAGTTGCAAAAGAAATACTATTTTTTCCAAATCTTTTCTTTATTTCTAGAATAGATTCTTCCTTTTTAGAATTCTTATCATAATCGTTAAATAAATCTAATTGTATACATTCCTTTCTTTCAATATGTCCTACACTTATTCCAACTTGCCTAATTAATCCAGGATCTAATTTTCTTTCTACTAAATCGCAAACTAACTCTATAAATACTTTTGAATCATCAGTGGGATAATCTAAAGTTAAAGATTTAGAAAATGTTTTTATTCCCTCATCAAAACTATATCTAACCATCACGTGAATACTTCTAGCAATATAGTTATTAACTCTAAGTTTTAAAGTAATTACCTCTATCATTTCTCTAAAAAGCAATGATGCATTACTGCTATCAATGTCCTTATGTAGCATTTGAGAGTTTCCTATACTTTTAGGTAGCTTGTATGAAATGTCTTTTGAAATAATTGTATCATCTTCTCCATTAGCCAAATCATAAACTTTTTTACCTACTTTACCTAAATATTTTTCTAAAACAGCAATATCAGTGTGCGCAAGTTGTCTAACCGTTCTTATCCCAATGTCATTCAACCTTTTTTTTAAACCCCTCCCAATGCCCCAGAGTTTTTGTAAATCATTAATTTCCCAAAGTTTATTCTCTACATCTTCTTTATTCCAAATGGCAATCGAATCTCGATTTTTTTTAGCCTCAATATCCATTGCAAATTTAGCCATAATCATATTTTCTCCAACGCCAATACTAACTGATATTCCAGTTTTTTCATAAACTTTGTTTTGCAACGCTTTCACTATTTTATATGGTGTCGTATGATATAGAGCAAGATAAGAAGTTAAATCAATAAATGCTTCATCTACAGAATAGATAAAAATATCTTCTGCACTTATATAGTCAAGATAAATATTAACAATGTCCATTGATGTTTCTAAATATTTCTTCATTCTAGGTTTTGCAATAATAACATTTTGATTCTTAGGTAAGTCTCTAATTCTACACCTAGAATCTAATCCTATTTTTTTCAAGTAAGGGGTAATAGCAAGAACTATCGCTCCCTTTCCCCTACTTTCATCTGCTACTACTAATGGAGTAGTAAAAGGATCTAATCCTCTATATACACACTCACATGACGCATAAAAAGATTTTGCATCTATACAACATATAGTTTTCATACTCTCACCACCAAACACGAAAAAATGTTCGCTTTTATTATATTATGAATTTTTAAAAAAGTCAACAAAAAAAGCGCTCTACTCACTGTAGAACACTTTTAAAATTTTACTCTTCTGAATTTAACATTCTTACAAAAGGCTTATCAACTAAGAATACTACTAATGCAGTACCAATTGCAATGGCAGCGATAACTAAGTTTGAAGTAATAAAATCTGATCCTTCTCCAAATGCAAAGTCATAAACTTTTCCGTAACTAAGAGAAGCAAAGAATACAGCACCAATCCATACAGCCATCATTACTGATAAAATCTTAGCTGGGGCATATTTTGAAACAAATGCATTCCCAAGTGGTGAGAAGAACATTTCTCCAAGTGATAATAATGTTCCCATAAGTACTAACCAAAGTAAACTAGATTGTCCGTCCCCACGAGTCATTTCCATTACTGCGAAAATAACATATGAACTTCCAAGTAAAGCTAAACCAATTGCAGTTTTTCTAAATAAACTCATATCTCCTTGTGGACGAGCAGCAAGTCTAATCCATAATGATCCTAAAAGTGGCCCAAGAGCAATACATGCAAATGCATTTAATGAATCAAACCAAGCAGATGGTACTGTAAAATTACCAATCATCCAGTTAGCAGCTCCACCATCATCCCAATGATAATAAACTGGAAGATAAGCTAGGTACCAAAATAACCAGAAAATAATTGAAAATGCTGATACTATACAAATAGCAAGAACACGTTTTTTTTCAACAGTTGTTAAAGGTTTAATTTCTTCTTGTTCATGTTCTTCTTTTCTTTCATCAATCTTGAATGGCTGTTTACCCACTTCTCCAAGCGACTTAAGTCCTACAAAATACCATACAAAACCAAGTAATGTAATAGCACCATATATGATGAATGTCATTTGATATCCTACAGCACCTAATAAAAATGCTACTATTGTAGTTCCAACAAACGAACCAATATTTACAAAAGAATAATAAGTTGAGAATGCAGAATCTAGCTCATCTTGATTATGGAACAATCTACCGATCATTGCAGTAAGGTTTCCTTTAAATAAACCTGTACCAATAGAAACTAGTGCCAACATTACGTACAATAATACTAAACTGTTAGCCATACCTGCAATAATATATCCTGCACCCATCAATAATAATCCTAGTCCAACACAATATCTCGCTCCAACAAACTTATCTGCTATACTACCTAATAATACTGGCATTATATAAGTAAATGCAACAAAAAATGCTTGGAAATCTGCTCCTTGGCTCTCACTAAGTCCTAAACCACCTTCAGAAACTTTAGCCACAACATAGTACGCTAATAACCATTTAATTGCGTAAAACGACATACGTTCAAATGAAAATGTAATTGAACATACGTAGAAACCAAAAGGCCTCTTTTTGTTAATTGTTTTTGTATCTGTCATACAAAATCCTCCTATATTATTTTATAATATTTTTATGTCCTCAGATACATTATTTAATGATCTGCATCCATCACTAGTAACAACAACAAGGTTTTCAATTCGAACTCCAATTTCTTTGTCCTTAATATAAATACCAGGTTCAATAGAAAATATCATTCCTTCTTTTACGATGTTGTCATTTGTTGCTGAAAGATCTCCTGCTTCATGAACTTCCATACCAATAAAATGTCCCAGTCTATGATTGAAATATTCACCATATCCTTTTTCAGTAATATAATCTCTCGCCTTAGCATCAATCTCTGAAAGTTTGACACCCGGCCTTACAAAAGCTTCTGCACGCTTATTTGCTTCTTTAACAATTTCAAAAATTTCACGATGTAAATCACTTACTTCTCTATAAAAAACTGTTCTAGTCATGTCAGAAGCATACCCATCTTTCATGCATCCAATATCTATTACAATACAATTTCCACTTTGAAGTACGCTATCATCTATTTCATGATGTGGATCAGCAGCATTTTTACCGAAGCAAATTATTGGATGAAATGAAAACCCTTCATCCGTATATTCACTATAAAATTCAATCAGTTTTTCTTTTAAATGATTTTCAGTTAATTCTCCAACATAACTTGCAATATATGCCTGCATTTTTTCCATTACCATGTCATTAATTTTACTAGATGCTTCCATCAATTTAATTTCTTCATCCGTTTTTATTGCTCTAATATCATCAATTAGATATGACCCAACTTTCAATGGCAGACTAAATCCATACTCACTAAGACCAATTACGAAACGTGCTTCAAAATACTTGTCAACAACCACTTGCTTTTCATTATCTAGTTCATTATATAAATCATATAAATAGTCATCAGTATCTTTCCAGTAACAAACATCAATATCTACATTCATTTCATTTGTTGGAAACATTTCATGGATATAAAGTACAGGCTTTTTATCAGTAGAAATTACTAAAGCTAACATTCTGTGTCCTGTATGAAACATTTGTCCAGTAAGGTAGTAAATACTTCCAGCATCACAAATCACAAATTGATTAATATTTTCATCTTTCATTTTAGAAATTACTTTATTAAATTTTTCCATTTTTCTTCCTCCTATAGGTAAGTAACCTATATATAATTAATCATTTTTTACATCTTTTACAAATGCTTCATATAACATAACACCTGCAGTTAGTAAGATTACACCAATTACAATCTTTGTTAAAAGTGCTAAATCAAGATTTGTAACAAAATTAGCAGCAATATAAACACCGATTAACCCTCCTACTGTTATAGCAAGTGATACCTTTGGAGCATATGCCTTTTCTTTAATAAACTTTAAAGATCCAATCGGCATTAAAAATGCACAAGATCCCATCATAATTGGAAAAGCTACAAGTGGGCTCATTCCAAGTATATATACTGTAGCCATTGCTGGTGCATAAAGTCCTACACCTGCTGACATTAAAGAACCTAAAATTAGGAATATTACTATACCAATAACTAACTTAATACCACTTAATCCAGTAGCAGTGTTTCCTTCACTAAGTCCCTCAATAAATCCTAGTTCTCCAGCAAGCATTATTGCTGCTACAGCAAATAAAGCAAATCCCATTATAATTTTTACTGTACGTTTTTCCATTTTAGAAATAACTCCAGCTCCAAAGTACGAACCTATAACAGAAGCTAAAATTAAACTAATTAGAGTAAATGCTTCTACTTCAACTTTTTCAATAAAAATATAAGCTTCTAGCACAATAGGTATTGTATGAGCTACATTCAAAGTACCCGGAAGTAGTTTCTCATCTATTTGCTTTGTAAATTTTAAAAGTGCTGTAGTTGGTGCAAAAGAACCAATCCCTAATGTATCAAAAAAGTCTGTAAAAAACCCAATTAAAAATGTTACAACAATGTTTGAATTATCTTCTCCATTTTTTACACGTGCAATAGCATCTCTAACAAAAACCAATAAAAATATTGCAGCTATTATAAATAAAATATAAATAATAATCATATGTTCTCCCCTTTAAATTTTAAATCCGTCATAGAAAGGATCAGTTACATCCCAAATTAAATTGTTAAACCCAACAATATAAGCAGATCCTGTTATTTGTGGAATAATTGCATCATATTCGCCAACCTTAGTCTTTTCTAAAATTTCACCTTCAAATTGACTACCTATGATTGATTCATAAATGAACTTTTCTCCTTTTTCCAACTTTCCATAATGGCTTAAAGTAGCAAGTTTAGCACTTGTACCAGTTCCGCATGGAGAGCGATCAACTGCACCACCAAAAATAACAACATTTTTAGCATCTGCATTTTCTCCAGTAGGCTTTCCATAAAATTCAATTAAATCAACTGTTTTAATATGTGAAAGCTCTGGATGAATAAACTCATATTTTTCATTAATTAGATGTTCAAACTTTTTTGCTAAATATTCTAATTTAGGTAAATTTTCAACACTAATTTCTATTCCTATTTCATCTTCATTTACAAGAGCAAAAAAACTTCCTCCAAATGAAACATCAAATTTATAATTTTTTCCATCTATTTCTACACTTAAATCTTGTTTATAGAAAAATGATGGAACATTCTTCAAACTCACTTTGGTTACCTTATTATTTTCACAATATGCAATACAAGTAAGCTGTCCAGCTGGAGAATCTAATTTAACTTCAGTAATTGGATACTCCATCTTTTTTAAACCAGTTTCAATAATAATTGTAATAGCAGCAATTGTTCCATGTCCGCACATGTTCAAATATCCTGCACCCTCACAAAATAAAATTCCAAAATCAGAATCAGAATTAACTGGCTCAGTTAAAATTCCTCCAAACATATCTGCATGCCCACGAGGCTCATGCATTATGCCTGTTCTTAAATGATCTAAATTTTCTTTAAAATACGCTAATTTTTCTGGCATAGTTTTACCAAGAATCGGTGGAATTCCTCCGGTTACTAAACGAAAGGGTTCTCCAACCGTATGAGAATCTACCACTGCAATTGATTTATCAAAAATCACTCTTATCCTCCTTTTGCATTTTTAGCTTAAGTAACGCCAATGCTTTTTTTGAATCAAGTATATCTTTATTATTTTCACCCAAGATTTCAGTTTCTACACCAGTACTAGATTTATTAATGTCTACAATAGTATCCATATATTTATTATCAACTACAAACTTTCCAGCTGTACCAATAAAACTAAGGCCTACTACAGGTATCTTCGCCTTTCCTAAATGATTAATACAATTTTCATAATCAATATCATAATTACCCCAACCATCAAGTGTTGCAATTACTCCATCTACACGCATTGCAATAGCAGTTTCAGCCGCTTTTTTACTACAACGCTTTTTTTGTAGATTATTATCGCTAGTTCCATATATTATAATGCCACATAAATCTATATCTTCACTTTCACAAACAACATCAAGTAGTGGATCTTTAAAATGGTGTTTTGAAGTTTCCTTTGTTGAAGGACCAACTCCCATTATGTAAGTGCCCTTATTGCACCATCACGATATTCGTTTGGAGAAATAACAATAGGCATATTTTGCATTTCCATAATTGTACTTCCTCCTTCAATACCGCTTGGCTCATTTGGTAAAATTAGATTATTTTCCATTGCACCTTGTCCACTAACTTGTTTAATTATTGCAATTTTTTTACTGTTTTTTCTAACTTTTTCTTGAAAAGTATGTACTCCATCAGCATTATTTCCATTTAAAACTTTCATGCAGTCTCTAACTTGTTGAATGTATTTATCTACAAACAAATGTCCATTATAAATAGCATCTTTTTGATTATAACTCTCATCTAAAAGTAAATCAAAATGAATTAAAATATCATCATCACCATAAGTACTAGCTCTATTTGGAATAACAACATCTTTTAAAATACCGTTACAACATCCAAAATTCTTTACTTGTTCACCATTACTAAGTCTTGCGCATATAAGCACATAAACTCCTGTTAAAGTATGAGTAATTCCTGTTCCAAGCTCTCCATAAACTTTAGTAGAAATTGGTACTATATCCATAATAGAATTTACTTCTATATCTCTACTATCTGAGTTTATAATATTAATACTACAATCAACTACTCCCTCTGGAAAGTTAATTTTTAATTTTGGAATATCTAGAAAACAAGAACTAATGCTTACCTCGTTTGAAAATGATACATTTTCTATATGAAAACTCTTAATAGTTAAAGTTTTTAACACATCAATCATAATTCTTAAATTTCTGCGTGATACTCATAAGGTAATGGTATAATCTTACCAAAACTTTCAATTTCAACTAACTTCTCTAATGACTCTTTACAAATATTATATTGCATCTCAACATCATTTGGAGCACCAGCATTTGCACCCATTGGCACAACTGGAGCAACTGCTCTAGGTGCACCGTTTTGTCTAACCACAGGTGGTAGGGCCGCAATTATAATTGTTGGAATTCCAACAGATTCAATAGCTCTTTGAACAATCACCGCTGTTCTATGACAAGTACCTCACCCAGCAGTTAAAAGAACTGCATCCACTCCTGCATCTTTTAATTGCTTTGCTATTTCTGGACCAGTTTCTTCAGTGAAAGCAGTTTGATCTCCTCCACCTCCCATAAATCCAAAGTTAACCTCTGAAAACTCCCTAATAACTCCGTCATTAACAAGTTCTTTCATACGTTCAATTGGGAACATACAGTTAACATCTTTATTTGCATCAGCATTATCATATCCTCCATGACTTACCATTAAGTCTGCTGCTGTTGCACTCCCTGGAATAACTCTAAATGTAGAATCACCAGCAAAATTAAATCTCTCATCTGTTTTTACGTGAACTCCTGCAGCCGTAGCTAGAGCAACTTTCATGTCTTTCAAATCTTTAGTTACCTCAGTCCAAACTGCTTTTGGAGTAATTGGAACAAATATTTCAGATTTTAAACCGTTATATTTCATATTTATGACTCCTTTTGATTTCTATTCAAATTTTCTAAATACTTTTCATCTATTTCTTCATTAATTACTTCAGGATAACTTAAGTAAAATCCCACCTCTTGTCCTAATTGCGGTGGATAATCACTTATCAACATTCTAGTTGGAATAATAAACTTTCCAAGTCGTCCCTTTAAATCAATTTCAACACTGCCACTTTTAATTCCTACAATAATTCCATGATAAACTTTAGCAGTATGTAAATACTTTAATTCTTCCATTAAATTATTCTACCTCGTAAATTTCTAAACGCTTTTTCGACTTAGGTAAAACTTGCTCATTATCCGCTAACTCTAGCTTATTTCCTGTTACATTTTCAATAACAGATACATTATTTAATTTAATATTTTTATTCCACTTTCTTTCAGGCTCTTCAAGTTCTCCACCTTCCATCAAATGAGTAAGCATTGCAAGAGCTCTTGTAGCATCCTCAGCACATAATGTATTATTACATAAAATTTCATTTTCAATACCTTGATCAGACTTATTATTATCAACTAATGCATACATATACTCATTTCCTACAACAAGTGCACCTTGCACAGCAGAATATGTTACGCCAACAACTTTTGCACCACGTTTTCCAATTTCTTCATGATGAGAAGCAAAATCAATATGATTGTTTCCAAACCCTTCTGTTGTAATAATTGCTCCATCTAAATCCATTGTTTCAGCAAGCATTCCTAAACGCTTAGATACATAATCTTTTTCAGTATTTGCTTGAGGTGATCCAACAATTGCAACTCCTAAGAAGTCTATTTCATCAGATTCTAAAGCCATTTTTACAAGTGGCTCTCTAAAATAATGTCTTGTATTTTCTTTTGAAGCAGGCCCAATACAAGTAAGAGCATGAATTCCACCATCAAGTAACTCAAGGGGGCTAAGAATAACAGGTAAATTACCTAAATCTACATTAGGTACTCCCCCCATAATTCCTGCTGGTTGTGTCGGTAAAATTATATTATCATGCATAGCACCTTGACCCATAATTTCTTTAACAACAAGTACACGTTTCTTTCCTTTATTTCGTTTTTGAATAAAGTTTTCAGTCTTAACTAGCTCTAAATCAGTACTAGCTAGTAAAGCTTCTCTAATCTCAGCAGTAATTACTTCCATTGCTTTATGAGCCGCAAGCGGTCCTGGACGCTCCATATTTGTTTCAGCTTCAATAACAACTTCCGCTTTAATTAAAATATCTCCACGATCAGGCGCACCTGGGCGACCCCACATAATATTTTTTAAAAGTGAACCTTCACTTGAACCAAATTCACCAATTTGTACACCATTTTCATCAATTCCAGTTAAAACTACTACTACATTATCAAGAACTCTAGTAACTCCACTACCTAACTCTCCTGATTCTTTAACAGCTATTGGCTGTACATCCATAATAGTTTCTGAGTGAACATCATAGTTATCTTCAGTGATAATCTCTAGGCTAACTTTTTTTACAAGGTTCTCTTTTTTTACTGCTCCATCACAAATATCTTTTCTAATTACAAGATTTCCATTTCCTATAAATGTTTCATTTCCAAAACCTACAGCATTAATCTTATAATATTTTTTTTCTAAATTACGAAGCTCGATACTATTATCACTTTCTACATCAACTGTAGGTGATGTATTGCTTTCTATTTCATTAACAGCTGGTGCAGTTACAAATTCACCACTTGAAATTGCACTTAAAGGTAATTCAATATTAATTCCTTCACCTTTTGCAATATTAATTTTCAAAACTCCAGAGTTTGCACAAACTGCTTTATTTGATGCAGGTGCAGTATTTTCTACTACAGGAATTTCAACAGTTTCTTCTTTTGCCACATACCCTTCCACCATGTCCTTAGTAATTGGACTTAATGCATCTACAGTGTTTTTAAACGTTAAACCAATAACCTCTTCTATTTTAAGAGTTTCTTCACCTAAAGTTAATAAACCTGATTCTACTAAATCATCAAAGATCGCTGGATCTTCAAGTGTCTCTGCACTCACTACTGTTCCTGCCTCAAACCTACAACAAGTAACAGCATACTTTTTAGCATTTTTTTCTGCCTTTTCTTTTGACATCGCCATAATAAATTACTCCTTTATAAAATTTATTTTTATTTTTTTCTATACAACTTATGTGAGAATGCTCTTAAGACATGATCTGTAGAATGTACCAACTTAGCTCCAATCCTTGGAGCTACTTCCGTTACGGTATTACTTCAGTCCTCACATGTTGACATAATAATCGCTGTTGCCCCAGCTTTTTTAAGAGCTAGACACACTTCTGCTTGACCAGGGCACTCCCCTGGTTTTTCACATCTAAACTTCCCATTAACTTCAATCATTCGTTTACAATTTTTTGTTGCAATTACTTCTCCACCCATTTGTTTAACTAAGTATTCCATTCTTGATGGATTTGCACCACAATCACAATTAATAACACCGAATTTTTCAGAAATATTTGGAAAACAACTTGTAACATAAATACCACTTGAAGTTTTTCCAATACTATCTTCTAAATCTGCTTTTTCTCCTGTAAAAGGTCCACCAACAAGTATTTCCCCATAAGGTTCTTGTATATTACCAACACCATCAATAACATCTTTTATTATAGTTCCTATTGGAATATTAAATAGTGACTTACTATCTTCTAAATTCTCTATTTTTCCACCTACAGTAAAATCCTTTGTAATTACAGGTTTTCTATTTACAATTGCATTGTAAATATTTTTAATTGTTTCAACATTTAAAACAACTATATCGTGAGCAATTGGTAACTCTCCTGGTGCAAGTTCAATTCCATGAAGCTCTCTAACAATTACTCTCTCATCTCCTGCTGGATAACTATTGCTCAAGACACCTATACTAATATAATCACTTTTAACAAACTCTTTCAACTCAGAAATTAAAGCACAGTGTTTGGATTTTATTGCAATCATTGCTTTGCTACATCCAAGAATATCCACTACTAATTTAATCCCATCTACAAACTCACTCATATTACTTTTGATATATTCAATATTATGCTTTAAAAGAGGTTCACACTCAGCAGCATTAATATATAAAGTACCATCTGTAATCTTATTAGCTAGTTTTATGTGAGTTGGAAAACCTGCACCTCCGCAACCAACAATTCCAGCTTCCTCTATTGCTTGTAATGGTAGTAATTTTTCATCAAGTCTAACATATTCATCAGAAGGATTTCCCTCAATGTATATATAATCATTTGTTATTTTAACAACAAACCCATCTATACTTGATGAAATATTACATCCCAAACCATCTGCTTCTGCTATTTTTTGACCTGTTAAAACTTTTTCGCCAATTTTTACAATAGGTTTACTCAAACTTCCTACACCATGATTCAAGCTAATTTTGTAATTATTCATCTCTTCACCTCCAATACTTATATGCTGTGTTACAAAGATTTACACATATAAAAAAGAGTTGAAATATATAATAAACATATTATCAACTCTTATTTTACCGATATTGTTTAATTAAGTGCACGGGAAAAACAATAGAAACGTTAATTTCAGAAATTTCATATGCAATTTTCATTATTTTAACTTCTATCATAATACTATTCTCCAATACTAGTTAACTTTGTAATAATCTATTTTTCACAACATAAAAAGTATATCAAACTTGGTTATAATTTGCAATACTTCTAAATAAAAACAACGTGACTTTTTAAATTATTTCATTTACTTAAATAATAAAAAAGAAGTAAGTTATTAAATCTTACTTCTTTAACAATAAAATAATTTAGCAACTTGGTGCATCAGAAGAAGTATATCCTTCTTTTGCCAAAATTTCCATCGCTTTTTTACTGTTTGCCTCACTTACAAGTACAATTGGACCAGTACATCCCATTCCACTTTCTGCGTAAATTTGATTTGAAAGTAAGACATCAACCGCATTATCTAAATCCATAATATCAATTCCACTAATATCAAATGAAACAACTTCTTTAGCTACTTCTACTTTTGGCTTGCTCACTGCAGCTTTTGGAGCTGATGAAGCCTTTATTTCTTCATATATTTTCTCATAACCAGCAGCATCTGCCTTTGATTTTTCTTCTTTAACTACATTAATAACATCTCCAGCAGCAAGTTCATAAGCATAAACAATTGCCTTAGAAATAACACTTGCACCACTTGCTCTTGAAATTATACATACACACTTGTCATAATCAAACCCAATACCAGGACCATAACCATAACCTAACGTTTCAATATTTCCTCCACTAGAAAATGCTGAGAATAATTTCATTAAGATATTTCCAGTTAAAGAATCACAAACCATAACATCTACACTACCAAGCATTAAATCATTTCCACGCATTACAACCCCACCATCACTTCTTTGTGACTGTGCAAAGTTAATATCATATCCATTTGTCTTTAACTGCTGTAAATGTCTTTCTACTCCACGAGCATTATCAACATTTAAAATACCTACTGTAGGATTTTTAACACCACAAGCTTTTGCAGCACTAATACCATATAAAGCATTTTTAAACATTGCTTCTGTTCTTGTAGTAGCACTAGTTCCTGTAGTAGTTGCAATAAACATTTCCTTACCTAACGCAGGAGTTATTACTCTACCAACTGTTGAAACACCAATTGGGAAATTATAATGTAGTGTTACACAAGAAGAAATATATCCTGAACCAAGCAATTCTTCCATTTTATCATATTGTTCTTCTTCACTAGCAACAACAACATTTTCTAAATGAGTTTCAACTTCTGGTCCAATTAAAACTATTTCAAATAAATCAGAAGCAGCAAGATGAGCACCTTTTACAAGTTCTTCAACTCCATGTTCACTTCCAAATAAAGTAAGACCAACTCTAACTTTTTTACCAAAATTTCCTGTTTCGATTGCATCAGCAATATCTATAAAACTCTGAGCAACCTTTTTTTCTAAACTACTCATTGTCTTCCTCAACTAAACTTTCCGCAAAGTTTCTCATTGCTTTAGCAATTAACTTATTAATCTTATCATCATTTGCACCAGCTTCTTCAACTTCACCTGTATTTCGCTCAACAACAAAACTAATTCCATCAAATAAGTTTGTCATTCTTCCAAGGAATAGTGAGCCTTTACCAATAATTAAAGCACGATTAACATCTCCATTAGTCATCGCTTCAATTGCATGTCCTAAATATGGAACACCTGAAGGTATATGTCCTTGAACTGGAGCCCATCCTCTAAGTCCGTGCTTTTCAACAAAACTTGCAATATCTCCTCTTTCAATTTCACCACTCATAGCGGCAACAGCACCAATCATCTTAGTAGCAGCTTCACTAGGGTCTCCCATTGTACAACTTCTACCTACATCTGCATCGTGAAGTTCACTTGCAAACTTATCAACATCAGTAATCTTAAGTCCAGCTTTATATAATGGATCTTTAACTAAAACATTTGTAACTGCTTGAGGGCTTCCACCTGCAGCAACTGAGTGTCTACCAACAATATCATTTCTAATAATTGGACTAATTCCATCATTTTTAGTTACTAGGAATGCAAATGTTCCAACAAAATCTTCAAGAATTTTTACACCTTTATCTAAATGACCTTTACCGTTCATTCCAAGCTTTGCAGTAGCTCCACCAGCTACAACAACAACATTTTCAAAAGTTCCACTTGAAACTAAACTTGCTGCACTTAAAATAGCATGAGCAGGAGCAGCACAGAAACCACGTACATCACTACCTGTAGCATTGCTACATCCCACAACTTCAGCGATAGATTTAGCAAAGTTTCCTCCACCACGTTGGTTCATATCTCCACACGCTTCTTCACTACACTCAATTACATAATCAATTGTGTCTGGGTTAATATTATTTCTCATTACTAAATGTTTAAATGCATGAACACCACTTGCCTTAACAACAAGATTTTCAAACATAACATGTGCAGTAAGATTAACATCAACATCATGAGCACGCTTTACAACACCTACAATTTTACCTTCATAGTAGAAAGGTTCTCCGTGATCTGCTACAGCAGCTTCCACTTCACTCATTGGATATCCTTTTGCAACTTTTGCAACTTCTTCTTCAGTAGAAATAGGATTTTTTGCATATGCTTCACTCGCTTTTTTAGCAAAACTTTCTTCAAGTAAAACTAGATCAAATGCATCACAAACTTTAATTAATGCAATAAATTCAATCTCAGGTAAAATTTCACCAAACTTACCTTCACGAGTTCCTTTAACATCTATACCTAAAGCAGACTTGTTTACTTCTACTTTAACTAGTTCCTCAGGAGACATATTACCAATGTATGTTTGACCAGAAGCATAATTTACAGCTTCCTCATAAGTTCTTAAGTTTTCAGGAACCTTTTTTAAATACTCACTATCAGGGTTAGTTACTTTTTCAGTTGTCTGCGTAGTACCTTGCGTCATAACCATTTCTGGTGCATGAATTAAAGTATAAGCAGCATTTTTTATTACAGCTTTTGCCATTTCTTTCCTCCATTAAATTTAATAATTATTAATATTATTTATGTTTTTATATAACATAAGGAAGAGATACACTCTTCCTTTTTACTAATTAAAGTGCAACCTACACTTATTTTGGATTTTGGATTTAAATATTATAAGAATTTGCAACCAGCACGCATGTCCTTCATTTCTTTAGCGATAGCATCGCAATCAAGAACCATTTCCATCATACCGATTTGTTCATCGTAAACACCAGCATCAACAGCTGATTTAAACTCTTCTTCAACAGCATGAAATACTGTTAAACCTAACTCAACACCAGCTAAAGGTCCAGCAAATGTAGGATCTCCTACAGTTACAGTTTCAGCAGCAAGTCCTGCAGCTTCATCTTCAGCAGCACCAAGAATTACTACTAAATTCTCAGCACCATGTGTTTCAGCAAATTCCTTAATTCTTTTTTGATTTTCCAAATCCATTGCTCCCGCAGCCGTTCAGACAAAACATTCAGTTGACGAGAATAAAGTCTCAGCACCTTCAATTGTGTCTACACAAGCTTTAACAGCATCACCAGGTACACCATCACGGTCACCGATGACAACAAATTTCTTTCCAGTAAAGTCCATTGTCTTTTCCTCCTGTGTATTTTTTTATTTATATAAAGTGATTAAACACTAAATATACTTCTTTACCATTTCTTCAATAGCTTCTGGCGTACAAGCTTCAGCACCAGATAATTCTTCTACTTTTTCACCATCTTTAAAGATAGCAACTGTAGGAAGTCCCATAACACGTAATTTAATTGCAAGTCTACGAGCTCCACCAGTATCTAACTTATAGAATGGTAAACTTTCACCATAAGTAGCTTCTAACTTTTCAACATGTGGCATTAACGCCTTACATGGTTCACAAGTTTCTCCAAAGAAATCTACTAGAGTAACTCCGCTTCCAACTTTTTCTTCAAAATTATTTTTATTAATTAATTCCATAATAATCTCCTTCTATTTTTTTAATTAATGAAACTTATCATCAATATATTTTTCAGCAGCAGTAGCTGCAATAGCACCATCATTCATAGCAGTTACAACTTGGCGAAGTAACTTTGGTCTAATATCTCCAGCTCCATAAACACCTTCAACATTAGTCTTCATATTATCATCAGTTAAAAGATAACCCCATTGATCAAGTTCAACTTTACCTTTGTATAAATCAGTTTGAGGTTCAAAACCGACAAATACAAACACACCAAACACTCCAAAGTCATCATCAACAGTAAACTCATACTCTTCACCTGTCTCACGATTTCTTAAAGTAGCAGCCTCAACGATTCCATCACCTTTTATCTCAGTAATTTCTGTGTTGAACTTAACTTCAATCTTATCGTTTGCATTTACTTTATCTACAACACTAGCTGCACAACTAAACTTATCTTCTCTAACTAAAATAGTTACCTTAGAACATAACTTAGTTAAGAACATTGCTTCTTCCGCAGCAGAATATCCTCCACCTACAACTAAAACTTCCATTTCTTCAAAAAAAGCTCCATCACAAGTAGCACAATAACTTACACCCTTACCAGTTAATTCTTTTTCACCTGGTACACCTAATTTTCTAGGACTAGCTCCACCTGCAATAATTACAGCGCGTGCTTCATAAGAACCATTATTAGTATTAATTTTTTTAACATCTCCACTAAAATCAACACTTTCTACATTTTCACTTACTCTAGTTGCACCAAACTCATCACTTTGCTTAACCATTCTTGCAGTTAAATCAGGACCAGTTGTTGCAATTCCATCTCCTCCAAAAATAGAACCTGGAACATTTGCTACTTCTTGAGTCGTTGCAATTTGCCCACCTGGTTTATTTTTTTCAAAGATAATAGTATTTAACTTAGCTCTACCAGCATATAATCCTGCACTAAGTCCAGCCGGACCAGCACCAATTATTGCTAGATCATAAATCTCTGCCATATATAGACCTCCTTGTTTTCATTCACCTATATTTTATCATATTTAAATCTATATTCCAACATATTTACTTAAATATTATCAAAAAGTTTAGAGGGGAAATTTTTCACAATATTAGTCACTCATATTTTTGTGTACTTTCGCGTAATTCACTAAAATATAATAACCATATCTACAAAAATAATATATACCATTTTTGAAAAAATAGATACATATTGTATCTATTTCTCATCTTTTATTAAGGATTTAATCCATGCTACAACTGACAAAATCATAACTATTGAAAATGGTAATGCAGCAACTATTGAAGCAGTTTGAACATTTTGCAAACCGGATTCACTAGCAAACATTAACACAAGAGTCACCGATGTAATAATACATCCCCAAATTACTTTTCTTAACGTAGTTGGATTTAAGTTACCATTACTGCTAAGAATACCAAGAACGAATGTTCCAGAATCAGCACTAGTAACAAAGAACGTACATAATAGAATAATAATAACTCCAGAGATTAAACTCCCTAATTTGTAATTACTCATTGTAACAAATACTGCAGTTGATGTATTGGCTGCTGCTTCTGTAGCTATATCTGGTCCTAAATCAATTCCTACTGTTCCAAAAATTGCGAACCACACAAGTGAAGCTAGTAATGGGGCAAATAAAACTCCCATTACAAATTCTTTAATTGTACGCCCTTTTGAAATACGTGCAATAAAGCTTCCTACAAAAGGTGCCCAAGCAATCCACCACGCCCAATAAAATACTGTCCAACCATTAACCCATTCACTACCATCTGACTTTTGCAGAGTAACCATATCTGGAATTAAATTTATAAAATAATCTAGTGTTCCGGTTCCTAAATTTTTAATTATTAGTAAGGAAGGTCCAACAATAAACGTAAGAACCATAATTACAAGAGCTAGAAGAACGTTTGTATTAGAAAGTATTTTGATTCCTCTATCAAGACCAGAAACAGCAGATAAAACGAATAAACCTGTTGTTACTAGTACAATTATAAACACTACAAGATTATTTTCTGGAATTCCAAATAAGAAATTAAGCCCACTATTAATTTGATATGCACCAAGTCCAAGTGAAGTTGTAATACCCGCTACAGTAGCAAAAATTGCAATAATATCAATTGCTTTTCCCAACGGACCTTTAGCTAAGTCTTCTCCAATTAAAGGAATTAGTAAACTACTGATTAATCCTGGAAGTTTCTTTCTAAATTGAACATAAGCAAGTGCTCCTCCAATCACAACATATCCAGCCCAAGGGTGAAGACCCCAATGTAAATAGGTTTTCTCAAATGCAAAACGAATAGAATCAGCACTTGAAGGATCAACTCCTCCACCAGGTGCAATATAATGATTGATTGGTTCAGCAACACCCCAGAATACAAGTCCAATTCCCATACCTGCACTAAATAACATTGCAAACCATGAAATAAATGAATATTCAGGTTTATCATCATCATCTCCAAATCTTACATTTCTATATTTAGAAAATAGTAAGAAGAAACAGAAAATGACGAAAGCACTCATCGTAACTAAATAGTATTTAGAAAACCATTTTGTAATAAACGCATAAGAACTGTCAACAGCATTTTGAAAACTATCAGCAAAAACAGCCCCCCAAATAACTATAACAATTAAAACCGCGATCGAAATAAAAAATACTGTATTATTTCTTTTCATTATTTAAACACCACCGGCTCTTCAATATCAACAGTTAAAGCATTTAATGCTTTTTCTACAAGTGAATATCTTAATTTATGTTGCTCATTTGCACTAGTTGATGGATCACCAAATGGATATGGAATAGAAATTGTTGGAACAATCTTATTTGCTCCTACTGTTTTTGCAACAGGAACTAAATTTGCTAATTGCACAATTGCAATTCCTGTACTTTCAATAGCCTTATTCATCGTTGCACCGCAACGTGTACAAGTCCCTCAGGTAGAAGTAAGTAATACCGCATCAACATTATGTTCATGTAATACTTCAGCAATTTCAAGTCCCATTCTATACGCTTCATTTTCAGTAGTTCCTGTACCTACTGTTGAATAGAAGTGTGAATCAATTGAACCTATTTTCCCTTCTTGTTCCATTTCTTTTAGAACATCAAGTGGTACTACACGATTAGGGTCTTCATCAGCAGCAGCTGGATCATATCCAGCATGAATTGTTTTATACTTAACATCTCCACTACCATGTGCAAGCGAATTCACCTTAGAAATATCATACATTCCCCATCTAGTAGCAGAAGCTGATTGAATCTTATCTGGATTATCAACTGGTACAATTCCACCTGAAGTAACAATTGCAATTTTAGCTTTTGTTAAATCCTTAATTGGAGCAGCAATAGGCACTAAATCATTTTTTGGAATTGGAAGTTCTGTTTGAAATTCTTGCTTTGTAGTTTTGGCAACAATCATATCAACTGCACGTATAGCAGCCGGTTCAACTTCTGTAAAATCAATATGGCGACAACCACGAGCAAAGAAATTTTCCTCTTCAGCAGTTCCTAGTTTTTCTCCACGCACAAACTTATTAACAGCATTTGCAATTACTTCTACATCTTTTCTAGTTGCTGCTGCACTTGCTCCACCTTTAAAGACATACATTTGCTTTTTCCACATTTCAACACCAGGATTTTCTTCATTCATAGAAGTAAATACCTCAACATTAAATGCTTCTTTTATTGCACTAGCAACACCACCACATGCAACACCATATCTACCAGCACGAAAAGCTGGACCTGCAACTACAATATCAAAATCTATATCTTTTAATAACTCAACAATTTCTTTTTGAGCTAGTTCAATATTTTCACCATAGTAGTTATCCCCACATACAACTGTAGCAACAACTTCACTACCTTCTAATTTAGAATCAAGCAGTTTAGACTGAGGTGCAAGTTCTGATAATAATTTTGGTTTAAAATCTGCTTGATCTTCACCACCAACACCAGCAAAAAATTGATTTATATAATGTACAACTTTTTTCATAATTCCCTCCTAAAATTCATTCATCTTCTTCTTAGACCAACCAAGAACTTGATCGCCACAGAAGCTTGAATTATTTTCAAATATTACAGAACCATCATCTCTAACACTTGGTCCTAGCTTATCATCACTTGACCATCCTCCTGAAAGACCATCACGTGCAAGCGCCTCCAAATTTCCAATAACTGTATCCATTGGAGGAAGTTCTACAAGTTCACTAACATTTCCACACGAAACAATTGCATTAGCTTTTTCACTTAAAGTAACAAGTGGCTGACTAAGTCCATCTCTACCAGTACACTCGTTAGTAAGTCCCACTGTATCAACACCTGCATCCTCAAGTGCATCAATACAAGCAATGAAATCTGCATCAGGGTTACCATACCCCTCTTCAGCTACTATTGCACCATCTGCTTCTAAAATATTTGCAAGACGAGCTACAAACAATGCACTACGCTCTTTTTGTTCCAAACTAACATTTAAATTACTAGCGATATGTCCAATGAAATTTAAATCTTTTCCATCACGTTCAAATAACTCTTTAACAATCGGTGCATTCATCGTATCATATGTTGACCATGAAGAAGAACATGGCATAAATGATCCAGATACATAAGCACCATCTAAAATCTCTGTTGGATTTAAAATTGTTGGTAAAAAATTGTTCATATCCCAACCATAAAGCATTGCATTATATCCAGGCTCCTCAAGTTGTGATTGAGACTGTGTAACTAATACAATATTTGGCAAATCAGGATTTCGATCTTTTTGAGGTTTTAAACTAAACTCCTCAATATCATCAGTATCTAAACTATCAGTAATTTTCCCTAAATATTCTGCAAGACGAAGTGTAGCCATTCTTATAGCAGTATTTTTCTTTTGTTGTTCATGACGCTCTTCTTCTTCATCTGTTTCGGCGACAACACATACATTAATCAATCCTGAAAAATATGTATATTTCGCGCCTTCTCCACTCATATCAATCAAACCATCACCAAAACTCCCCCAAGTTTGACCAACACCTAGCACACTCATTCCCTTTAAGGCATGAACTACACCATCACCACATTTCTTTACCTCACCAGTAACTCCTGGAAAATAACCTTCATCACCAACACGCATTCTTGGTTCTGCAGCATCTTTAACAGGAACAATACGAGTATTATCTCCTGGCTTTGCAATTTCTAGATTAACAGATACTAAATGTTCATCACTATCCATTAAAAATTTAATTGCATTCTCTCTGTTGAAAGTTAGAACTCCATTTTTAAATGAATCTTCATTTCCAAAAACTACATCACTAACTTTAAAATTTTTAAACTTTAAATTCATAATTCCTCCTTTTCTTGCACACTATGTGCGCTTTGTATTTGATTACACTATAACATAAATAAATAATCAATACAATAGTTTATGTGAAAAAATTAACAACTTTTGCGCATTATGTGCGTTTATAAAAAAGAATTGCTACAAAAGCAATTCTATAAAATAAAAAATGTAAACATAACATCAATAATCAAAGTCAAACCAAATATATAAAAAACTACATTAAGACTTTCTCTACCGACTTTAAACAATATTTTTTCAAATAATGGTTGTATAACATATAAAAATAGGAGCCCCCCTAGTCCAAATCTAATTGATGGTGAAAGAGCAATTCTTGCTTGAAAATTATAATTATAATCAACATATGTTTGCCAAGGCCAACTACCTGTTAAAAAGTCAAGTAAATAACTTGCAGTAAGCTCTATAAATGTTGCAATTAAAGCACATAACAAGAATATAATAAGTGGCTTAAAAATATTAAATATTTTAGAACCTTTATATTTCATAATAGAATTTAAAGTAAAAATGAAAATAAGAGCACCAAATCCATATATAACACAATAAGGACCAAACAAAACTCCACGATTACTAAATCCCCATTTATAAACAACTACTTCTAAAAACACTTCATAAATCCAACCAATAATTGCATACATCATAAAATATATAAAATACTTTTTTAATTCTACTTTCATTGTAACCTCTACCTTAAATAAGAAGCATATACATCAATAATACTATAAATATCCTCTTTTTCCATATAGTCTGTATATTCTTCTTTATCAACATCATGAAATCTAGAAACAAGTCCAATGATTGTTTCTAAAATAACACAAGACACCTTATAGGGTTCAACACTTGACTTAACTGAACCATCTTCAACTCCTTTAACTAAAAATCCATATGTAAAATCACACTTACGATAGAAATCATTTTTCTCCTTTAATAAATCATTATCATCAATATTTAGAGCATCAAACTTTGTAATATATTTAATTTTTTTTGAGTTTTCTAGAAAAACTTTAATCATATTGTTCATTGCTTGCAGAGTCTGATGATATCCATCTCTTTCAAAATTTTTTTCATTTAAAGTATGAGCTTCTATCAATAACTCATCAATAATAATTTTGTAGACTTCAAACATTAACTCATATTTATCTTTAAAAATTCTGTAAAGGCTTCTTCTAGAAATTTCTAAATCATTAGAGATTTTTACAAGAGAAATACTTTCAAGATCTTGTGTCATTGCATATTCATAAGCTTTTAAAATTACTTTTTCCTTCATAATTAACACCTACTAAAAAAAGGCATAATGCCTTAAAATTCTAAATGGCGGAAGCATGTGGGAATCGAACCCACCCACGACAATCTAATGCCGCAATCTGGTTTTGAAGACCAGTAGGCACACCAGTTACCTCTCTGCTTCCAAACTTCCATACATATTATATCATATTTTTTGCAAAAACCAAGGAATTTATAATTTTTATTAGCTCATTTCTTTACATACAATGAATTTAATGTATTTTTTAGTTTGTTTAATTAAAATAATTGCGGTATACTTATATAAAAAAGAGCAATGTATATGCATACTCTTAAGTATAAAATTCACACTAGTAGTATTAACACTATTTATTCTAATATTTACCTATCACTTTAGTCATGAGAGATTGCAAAATTGTAAAGAGTATAGCAGAAAAATTTAAAAATCAAACACAAATTTATTATAGCCTTAATTTTTAAACTCTTCTATAAATTCAAGGCAATAAACTGGTAAATTAATTAGGCTATCTACTTTTGAAATACTTTTTCTACTAAATTTATTGAGCTTACTTGGATTATATGTATCATTATAGGTTCGTAATGGCTTAGCTTTAGTATTATTACCAGATTTAATTTCATCTGAAATAACTTGAATGAATTTGATTTTTCCAAGGAATAATTTAAATAGCAGTTATAAATCAAACAGAACTGTAATAATGATTCTCAAACCATTAAATATAGATTTTTTATGTACAATACTTAGTAGTTTTTACAGTACAATTGGTACATTTATATAAAAATTACCTAAGCAATTAAACTATGATATAATATTAGCAAGGAGGTTTCTATGAAAACAAATGATTTAACATTATCAGCAATACTTATAGCAGTTGGAATTATTCTTCCTATGCTTACTCATTTCATTGCAGCAGGAAATATAATTTTACCAATGCATATTCCTATTTTAGTTGCAGGACTTACCTTAAGACCAAAATATGCAATTATCGTCGGTGGACTAACACCAATACTAAGCTCAGCACTAACAGGTATGCCAGTTGTATTCCCAATGCTTCCAATAATGTTTTTTGAGTTAATTGCATATGCTGTTACCGCAAGTATTTTAAAAACTAGAACAAAAATTAATATTTATTTTATTCTTTTAGTAAGTTTAATTGTTGGAAGAGTGGTTGCCGCAATTGTTGTACAAACTTTAATTATAGGATTTGATGCTAATTTCCCTAGTACTTTATTATATATAAAAGGAGCAATTTCAATAGGAATTCCAGGACTTATAATTCAATTTCTGTTTGTACCTCCACTTACAATTGCAATTGAGAAGTTTTTGAAGAAGCGTTATTAAGTAAAATTTAGAACCATAAAATTTACTTTGTAGTGGAAGAATTTTAAAAGAGACCAAGCCGGTCTCTTTTTTGTTTTATTACTCTAAATTTAATCAGTTAACATCTTGATGTATTCGCCATATCCTTTATTCTCCATTTCCTCAATTGGAATAAAATCAAGAGATGCACTGTTAATACAATATCTAAGTCCTCCATCTTTTACTGGACCATCATTAAATACATGACCTAAATGTGAATTGCTGCTTTTACTTCTTACTTCTGTTCTATTCAAATTAAAACTTTTATCTTCTATTTCACCAATAAAAGCATTTGAAATTGGTTTTGAAAAAGATGGCCATCCACAACCAGATTCAAATTTTTTAGTTGACAAAAATAAAGGCTTTCCACTGATAATATCTACATAAATTCCCTTTTTAAAATTATTATAGTACTCATTTTCAAAAGGAGGCTCAGTAGCATTATTTTGCGTAACTTCATATTGAATTTTAGTAAGTTCTTCAAGTTTTTTCATAATAACTTCCTCCCTACTATTATTTTAGCACTAACCATATAAAATATAAAACTATATACTCTTAAATCATTCGAAATTACTAATAATTATTTCGACAGTTTCTTTAATTTGATCTTCTCTAGAAATCTCTAATTCTCCATCACCTTTTTGTGATCCATAATATGCAAAGCCTGCATGATTTCCACCTTTAATTTCATATACATCTTTTGTTGTTGGAATTTTATTTTTATTTAAAATTAAATCATTTTCACCATAAACATAAACACTTTTTATATCTATTTGTGTTGCTGGATATGAACCTAAATACACAATTCCCACAATATACTTATCAGTATTTTCAATATAACTACTTGCCATTGCTCCGCCCAGTGAATGTCCAATTATAATCCACTTTTTTATTTCAGGACGATTTTCAATAATATCATCAGCAACATTTTTATCAAAGAAAGCAAAGCGAAATGGAAAACTTGCAACTACTGCTGTATAACCATTATCAACAAGCTCTTTAGCAATTCCAGCATAAGCATCTTCTTCAACTTTTGCACCTGGATAAATAATAAAACCTATTTCACTAGAGTTTTGAACATCAAAATATAAATTATCATCAATAATTTTGGCTTCTTCATTAATATAATCAATAATATCTTTATCATTTATAGTATAATAATTCTCAACATAAACAAAAAAACTTGTAGTAAGAGTTAGAATAAATATACATACAAATATTAATAGTTTCCTTTTCATTAGCATCCCTCCTATATTACATATTAACATATTTCAATCAAGAACTCTAATAAAACAAAAAATCTCTCTAAAGACACTGTTTATCATATTTAATATTTGCAATTTGAATTACTCGTAAGTCTACACCTTTTAAATACTTTTGTACCTAAAAGTACTAAATCTGTTAAGCTTCCTACTTCAACACTATCAAAAATTTTTATTTAATAAATATGAAGTAGTTGATAATATTTCGCAAAAAAACCGACCTTTATTTTGTTAGATTATTAATCTAACATTTAAGATCGGTACTATACTTTTTATTTTAATATGTCCTTAAATTTATCTATAAAGCTATGAGAATCTAAATCTGTATCTCTTAACTTTTCAAATAACTTTACTTGTTCTTTGTTTAATGAAGTTGGCGTAACTACATTTACAATGACAAACATATCTCCATAACCAGAACGGTTAATAACTTTAATACCTTTTCCTTTTAATTTGAATTTTGTTCCACTTTGTGTTCCCTTTGGAATTTTTAAATCTACTTTCCCAGTTAAAGTCGGTACTTCAAGAGTTGCTCCCAGTGTGGCATCAACAATATTTATTGGTAACTCTAAATAAATATGCTCATTATCACGAACAAATTTCTTGTTTTCAGCAACTCTAAAGACTAAATACAAATCTCCGGCAGGACCACCATTAATACCTTCTTCTCCCTTACCAGTCATACGCATTTGAGTTCCGTTATCTACACCTTCTGGAATAGTAACTGTGATAGTTTTATTAATTCTAACTCTTCCTTTTCCACCACATTTACTACAACGCTTTTCAAAAGTCTTTCCTTTTCCACCACATGTTTTACAAGTTGTTTTTTGAACAAAATTCCCAAATGGTGTTCTTTGTTCAACAGTTACTTGTCCACTTCCATGACATTGACTGCAAGTAGTTGATCCAGAACCACCTTCTCCATGACACTCTTCACAATTACCTTCAACTGTAATTGTCATATCTTTCTTACATCCAAAGACAGCTTCTTCAAATGTAAGATCAACTCTTTTTTCTAAATCTCTTCCTTTTCTTGGAGCATTTGGATTACGACTTCCGCCAAATCCAAAGCCTCCACCAAAAATATCTCCAAAGATATCACCAAAGTCAAAGTTCCCAAAATCAAAACCTCCACCTTGAGGACCTTCAAATGCTGAATGACCAAACTGATCATATTGCGAACGTTTTTGTGGATCACTCAAAACTGCATAAGCTTCCTGTGCTTCTTTAAATTTTTCTTCAGCATCATCTTCTTTACTAACATCAGGATGGTATTTTTTTGCTAATTTTCTAAACGCTTTTTTTATTTCCTTCTCATCGGCATCTTTAGCAACCCCTAAGACTTCATAGTAATCTTTTTTCATTATTGATTTACCTTCCTATTTTTCTTCAAATTCAGCTTCAACAACTTCTTCATCATTTTCTGTTGTAGTAGATTCTTCCGCTGAACTAGCTGCCTCATATGCTTGTTGAGCAAGCTTCATACTTTCCTCTTGTAATTTATCTTTTTTTGATTTAATATCATCTAAATTATCTGTTTCTAAAGCATCTTTTAAATCTTTAATTAAACCTTCCACATTTGATTTATCACCATCAGTAATATTTTCCAAATCACCAAGCGCTTTTTCTGTAGTGAAAATCAATTGTTCACTTTCATTTCTAAGCTCTGCTTCCTCTTTACGACGAGCATCTTCTGCTTCATTCTCTTTAGCTTCATTAATCATTTTTTCAATTTCATCTTCACTTAAAGTTGTTGCTGCAGTGATTGTAATTGATTGTTCTTTATTTGTACCATTATCTTTTGCCTTAACATTTAAAATACCATTAGCATCAATATCGAATGTTACCTCTATTTGAGGAACTCCTCTTGGTGCTGGTGGAATATCATTTAAATTAAAGTTTCCTAGAGTCTTATTATCAGATGCCATTGAGCGCTCACCCTGAAGTACATGAATTGTTACACTTGGCTGATTATTAGCCGCAGTAGTATAAACTTGTGACTTAGAAGTTGGAATTGTAGTATTTTTAGGAATTAATACGTTCATAATGTTTCCTTCAGTTTCAATTCCTAAACTAAGAGGTGTAACATCAAGTAATACTAAATCTTCAACATCTCCACTAATAACTCCACCTTGAATAGCCGCTCCCATAGCAACAACCTCATCAGGATTTACACCTTTATGTGGATCTTTTCCTAATACTTTTTTGATTGCTTCTTGAACAGCAGGAATACGAGTAGAACCTCCTACTAAAATAACCTTATCAATATCGTTTCCAGTAAGTGATGCATCTTTTAATGCTGTCTTAACTGGTCCCATTGTTTTTTCTACTAAATCCATAGTTAATTCTTCAAACTTAGTTCTTGACATATTCAAATCTAAATGTAATGGTCCTGCTTCACCTTGTGAAATAAATGGTAAAGAAATATGTGTAGAAGTTACTCCACTTAAATCTTTTTTAGCTTTCTCTGCAGCATCTTTTAAACGTTGCATTGCCATTTTATCATTACTTAAGTCAACACCATTTTCCTTCTTAAATGTCTCAACTAGAAAATCAATAATCTTTTGGTCAAAATCATCTCCACCAAGTCTAGAATCACCACTTGTACTCAAAACCTCAAATATTCCATCTCCAAGATCTAGAATACTTACGTCAAATGTTCCTCCACCTAAGTCATAAACTAGAATAGTATGATCATCATCTTGTTTGTCCATACCATAAGCTAAACTAGCTGCAGTTGGTTCATTAATAATACGTTCAACTTCAAGCCCAGCAATCTTACCTGCATTCTTAGTTGCTTGACGTTCACTATCATTAAAATAAGCAGGAACAGTAATAACTGCTTTTGTAACCTTTTCACCTAAATAATCTTCAGCATATCCTTTTAAATATTGTAAAATCATTGCAGAAATTTCTTCTGGTGTATAATCTTTTCCATCTACATTTACCTTTTCATTTGTACCCATTAATCTCTTAATTGAAACAATTGTATTCGGATTTGTAATCATTTGGCGCTTAGCAGCCTCACCAACTACACGCTCACCATCTTTAAACGCTACCACTGATGGAGTAGTTCTATTTCCTTCTGGATTAGGAATTACTTTTGCTTCTCCACCTTCTATAACACTAACACATGAATTTGTTGTTCCTAAATCAATACCTATTACTTTTGCCATAATTAATCTCTCCTTTTTATTTATAATTTATTCATTGACTTTTACCATTGCTGGTCTCAATATTTTATCTTTTATTTTATATCCTTTTTGCAGTTCCTCAATAACCACTCCACTTTCAAAATTCTCATCTTGACCTGTCATAACTGCTTGGTGAAAGTTTGGATCAAATTTTTCACCAACACTCTCTACTAATTCAACACCATTTTTTACAGTAATATTTTTTATTTGTTCATAAATCATCTTAATTCCTTCAAGTGAATTTTCTGATAAATTATCATCTCCAGAAGCAAGAGCTCGATCAAAATTATCAATTACTGAAATCAAATCACTCATAATTTCACCAGTTGCATAACGCATGAAATTTTGTTTTTCCTCATTAGTTCTACGCTTAAAATTTTCAAGTTCCGCAGAATTTCTAAGCATCTTATCTTTTAATGAAGCTACTTCTTCTTTCAATTTTTCACATTCATCAATTTCTTCTATTTCCTCAATTTCAACTTCTTCATTTACAATTTCTTTTTCACTCATCAAAATTCTCCTTGTTTAATCTATCCAGATTTTCTCTTATTTCCTGCAGTAAATTTACCACCTTATTATAATCCATTCTAGTGGGGCCAATAACTGCAACATTGGTTTCATCGTTACCTGCATGATAACTAGTTGTAATCACACTTAAATCATTTGAAACAATATTATCCTCTCCAATTTTTATATCTATATTATCAGTATAGTTTAACAATTGAAGTAATGTTTCATCATTGATGTTCTTAATAAATTTTCTAATTAACTCAATGTCATCAAACTCAGGTTGATTAATAAGCTTATCTTGCCCTTGAAACTTAATATCTTCACTACGATTTTTAGAAAGTGAAACAATACTATCTAAAAAAGCTTCATATAATGCTGCATGTTGATCAATAAATGTTTTAATCACAGGCTTAATTTCTTTTTCTAGCTTATTATTAACCTCACACATTGGTGTTCCACTAAGTAACTCACTAATTGTCATAACTGTTTCCTTTAACTCTTCAATGTTAAGTTCTTCTTCTACACTTACAACCTGATTAAAAACTTTTCCAGTATTAGTTACTACAATTGATACTACCGAATGATTATCAACACCCACCATTTTAACTTCTTTAAGTTTTTCATCTCTTGATAAACTTCCAAGCATTACTACAGAATAATTTGTCAAATCTGAAATAAGTTTCATACTCTCAAAAACAGCGTCCTTTAAAACAAGTCCACCATTATCAAATAAACTTCTTACCTTTCCACGATCACTATCAATATCAGCCATTAAATTTTCAACATAATATTTATAACCAAGCTCTGTAGGTCTTCTACCACTAGCAAAATGAGTTTTTGTAATATACCCGCATTTTTCAAGAAATGCCATCTCATTTCTAACAGTAGCACTACTTACACCAAACAAATCACAAATATCGTTGGAGCTTACTGCTTCTACTGTACTAATATAGTGTTCGGTAATGAATTTTAAAATATTATTTTGACGAATACTTAGCATAACATCACCTCATTAGCAATCATAATAAATAATTGCTAAAGTAATTATACACCTTCTACTTAGCAATGTCAACACTAAAGTGCTAAAATATTGTTTTCACAAAAAAAGGTCTATAATACAAAGTATAAATGACCTTTTTTATAATAAAATATATGTATATTTTTACAATGAATGTTTGTAAAATTTCCTGTTTTCCATTGCAAATAGTCTAGAAGTAAATTCCTCATCTTCAAGTTCTGTTAAAGATTTATCTAACATATTAAGCCTCGCATCTAAATTATCAACTATACTCAATACTTCTGCCTCTACCACAAAAGGTAATTTGGGACTACCAAATTCTAACTTCCCGTGATGAGATAAAATCAAATGTTGAAGAAGCATTATTTCTTCCGTATTTTCCCATTCATTTTCTATTGCAATTGCATATATTTCATTACATGCAATTGTAATATGTCCAAGTAGTTTACCTGGAGTTGTATATTCAGTACTAATAACTCCACTTAACTCTATGATTTTCCCAAAGTCATGTAAAATCACTCCAGAATATAGTAAATCTTTATTAATAATGGGATATTTTTTCACCAAAAATTCACTTAATTCTAGCATACCTAAAACATGATGCGCTAAACCACTTACATACTCGTGATGATTTTTACTTGCTGCTGGATAAATAAAGAATTCTTCATAGTATTTATCTAAAATTTTATCAACAACACTTCTTAAAATATTATTTTCAATTTTTAAAGTATAATTTAAAATACCTTCCCTAAGTAATTCCTTTTCAATTGGTGCAGATGGAAGAAAATGTCCTACATCCATACCTTCATAAATTTCAATTTTCTTTATCCTAACCTGATTTTCTTTACGAAAAACCGTAACATCTCCACTGACTTCAACTACTTTTCCATTAACAAATGTAGAAACATCCTCTTCAGTCGCAGACCATAACTTTGCATTAACAACTCCGCTTATATCTTGCAAATTCAAATCTAGGTACATCTTTCCATCAGTTGTAAATCTTTTCTCTGAACTATGTATTAATACATATAATCCTTCAAAAGTTGTATTCGCTTCTAGTCCTTTTATATTAATCATCTAAGTCCTCCTTTACTTCCATAATTAATTCATAACTATATCCCTTTGAATATAGTTTTTTAACTGTTTTATCCATATCATTTCTTCGAAGTAATTTAATAAACAGACTTTTTAAAGCCTCTTTTTCATCATAACTTATAAAAGTTATTGCTTCTTCAATAATATTATTACTGTATTTGTATGTTCGAAGCTTTATTTTACAAGCATTTATTAATTCATACTTTGATTTATTTGTAGTTTTCATGCATAAATTTTTAACTATTTTACATGCCTTATCATAGTCAAAATTCTGAATATATAATAGTTCTTCTTCACTCAAATAGATATTTAATTTATTTAACTCATCATTTATTTTATTACTACTATATTTTAAATTATCTTCATATGTAGATAAAAACATCTTTTTGTATCTTACATCATTAATAATATTTTTTTCTTTTAATTCAGCAACTATTGCATTTACATAGCTTTCATCTGAATACTTTAAAATAATAGCAATAACCTCTTCTTCACTAAGGCTTTTTTTAGCAAATGATTTTAAACATTTATCATATATTTCATAATACTTATTCCAATATAAAATCTCATCTTTTAAATCACTGCAAACTACACTCTCACTTAATAGATTAAGTTTGACAATTGTATTTTCATTAACCTCAAAAATTTCATTATTGCATTCAATAATATATTTATTTGTCTTATTTTTTCTTAATTTTTTTATTTTAATCCCTCATTTTTAAATCACTTAAAAGTTTGTTCATAACATCAACATTATCTTTTAAAATAACCTGTACTTTATTATTTACCAAAGAAACACCACACTTAGTAATATTTCTAATCTCCTCAATATTAACTAAACTAGTATCTTCTATATAAACATTCAATCTAGAAACTTTCGCTTCAAAACTAACAATATTTTTACTACCTCCAAGAGCAGTAACTATTGCACTAGTCTCAACTTCACTTAAGTTTTTATTTTTTGATTTAGCAAGGATTGTAATAACAATTAAAATTATTGCTAAAATAATAATTCCTATTATAATATATTCTTTACTCATTTAAATCACTCCTACTACATTATACCTTATTTACTATTACAAATAAATAAAAATATGATATAATGTTATTAGATTTTGTAAAAGGAGTAAATTATGAAGCTAATTGAATGTAGAAATCAGGAACAAATCATTAATGCTCTTTTAATTAGAGAAAATAATGATTTTGAAATAGTAAATAAAAATGATATTAATTCAATAATTTTTTTAATTGAACAGAATGAAAAATTTATTGGAGAATTAACTATATCATGTGAAAAAACTAGTATAGAAATAACTCACATTATTTTTAATCAAAACACTACAGAAGACTTACAAATAAAAGCACTTAAAGCTTTAGAAGAATTTGGTATAAAAATGAATTTTGAAAATATTATACACAAATGTGAAATGGAAGAAACTTATACTTTTAAGAAACTAAACTATCAATCATATGGAAATATTTTTATTGAAAACGATATTTTATATATAAAAATGATAAAAAAAATAAAATAAAATTTTATATTGCATACACAAAGATATCATTACAAATTAT
Source organism: Bacilli bacterium (assembly GCA_047973085.1). Classification (GTDB taxonomy): domain Bacteria; phylum Bacillota_I; class Bacilli_A; order JBKEDG01; family JBKEDG01; genus JBKEDG01. The sequence goes on from JBKEBI010000034.1 coordinate 32,305, forward strand.
GATGATATCTTTTTATTATACTAAAAGCACTATCACAAATGATAAAATCAAGCAACAAAATACTTAAATGTAGGAATTTAGTATTGATATATTTAAATATGCTTTATTATGAGATTAAAAGAATATATTTATTTATAAAAAAAGACCATAATTAGGTTAAATTTAAAGTCTAATTTATTAGGTCTTTCTAGTATTTTATTAATTAAAGAATAAATCACTAGTTGGATACTCATCATCACATGTAAGATTTATACCAAGCTCACGATACGTCTGCTCATCACTAAAAGTAAATATGTGAGTTGAATGCGCTTCAATTCCTCTAAGCTCTTTTAGTTTATCAAGTGTAACAGTAGCCACTGGATTTGTAGATGTAGAAGCACCTATTGCTACTAAAACCTCTTGAACTGTAAGACGTGAATTTTCAATTCCACGCTCATTTTCTTTTAACTTAATAATTGGCTTTAAAACAGATGAAGGTAGTAATAAGATATCATCACTAAGGCCTGAAAGGTATTTAATTGCATTCACAACTGCTGCTGCTCCTGCTGTCATTAACTCTGTAGCTTTTCCAGTAACAATTTTCCCATCACATAGTTCTAACGCAACAGAAGATGCCATTTTTGCTTCCATATTTTTTCTTGCTGGTACAACAACACTTCTGTCTTCATCTGTTAAATCTAGTCTTTCAAGTAGAAACTTAATTTTGTCTACAGCATGATCGTTTAAAATACCTTTTTTAACATCACATTTTGCTTTAAAATAACGCCTGATAATTTCTTGACTAGCAGCATAACATACTGCTTCATCATCAAAAATTGCATTTCCTGCCATATTAACTCCCATATCAGTTGGAGATTTATATATTTCCTTCCCCGTTAACTTAAGTAAAAGTTTGTTTACCACTGGAAAAGCTTCAATATCTCTATTATAGTTTATCGTTGTTTCACCATATGCATCTAAATGAAAACTATCAATCATATTTATATCATCTAAATCAGCAGTCGCTGCCTCATAAGCTAGATTGACTGGGTGATTTAGTGGAATGTTCCATATTGGAAACGTTTCAAACTTAGCATATCCTGCTTGACAGCCTTTTTTATTCTCATGATAAAGTTGATTCAAGCATGTGGCAAGTTTTCCACTACCTGGACCTGGACCTGTAACTACAACTAATTTTTTCGTAGTTTCAACATATGGATTTTTACCATATCCATTTTCACTTGCAATCATTTCAATATCTGCAGGATAACCTTTAATTGGAGAATGAATATATGTTTTTACACCGCGCTTTTTCATTTTATTAATGAATATATCAGCAGAAGGTTGCCCTGTATATCTTGTAATTACAATACTATTAATAGCAATACCTAATTTTGAGATATTATCAATTAGCCTCAAAATATCAAGATCATACGTAATACCCAAATCAGCACGAATTTTATTCTTTTCAATATCTCCTGCATAAATACAAAAAATAATCTCAGTATCTTCCTTCATTTTTTCCAACATTTTTATTTTTGTATTATTCTCAAAACCTGGAAGTACTCGAGAAGCATGAAAATCATCAAACAATTTTCCACCAAACTCTAAATATAATTTACCATCAATTCCTTCGATTCTTTTTTTTATGTGATCTGATTGCATTTCAATATACTTTTCATTATCAAAGCCTTTTTTCATTTTCATATTACTCTCCTTATAATTAGTTATATTAAAAAACTACTATCTATATAGTAGTGATTATAAAATGGTGACCCGTAGGGGATTCGAACCCCTGTGTGCATGCGTGAAAGGCATGTGTGTTAAACCGCTTCACCAACGGGCCAAACATAAATGGCGGAGCAGGAGGGATTTGAACCCTCGCGCCAGTTTCCCGACCTACACCCTTAGCAGGGGCGCCTCTTCAGCCAACTTGAGTACTGCTCCAAAAAACATGGTGGATCCTAGCGGGATCGAACCGCTGACCTCCTGCGTGCAAGGCAGGCGCTCTCCCAGCTGAGCTAAGGACCCAGAAAAATGGTGGATCCTAGCGGGATCGAACCGCTGACCTCCTGCGTGCAAGGCAGGCGCTCTCCCAGCTGAGCTAAGGACCCATTTTTCTCTACCTAAATATAATACCAAATCAAAACATAAATTGCAACCTTTTTTTGAAATATTTTGGATATTTTTAGACACAATTTTATGATAAAATATATAAGAAGGAGGTAACATATGTTTGATATAATAATAATAGGTGCAGGAGTTAGTGGTATTGCATGTGCTTTAAGTATCGATAAAAAGTACAATACCCTTTTGATTGATAGTAATGATATGATAGGAAAAAAACTTTCTATAACAGGAAATGGAAGATGTAACATAACTAATTCAAACTATGGCAATGAATTTTATGACAACATATATAATCATAAATTTATGTATAGTGCTTTTAGTAATTTTGATAATTTTTCACTTATGGAACTAATGCAAAAATATGGTGTAGAATTAAAAGAAGAAGAGTATGGAAGAATTTTCCCTACTACCAACAAAGCTCAAACAGTTATAGATGCACTAAGTAAAAATTTAAAGCATATACAGTTAAATCTCAATGAGGAAGTTTTGTTAATAGAAGAAAATAGAGATTTTGAAGTAATTACTAAAAAAAATAAATATAAAACTAAAAAAATTGTTATAGCAACAGGAGGACTAAGCTATCCTCAAACCGGTAGTACAGGATTTGGACTTAAATATGCTAAAAAAATTGGTCACAAAATAACTAGATTGACTGCATGTGAAGCACCGTTGTATACAAAAGATATAATTTGTAGTAGTTTACAAGGAGTTACACTTAATAACTCTGCATTAAAGTATAAAAAGAAATCTTATAGTGGATTTAACCTTCTCATTACACATTTTGGGCTTAGTGGGCCTCTAGCATTTAGGCAATGTTTTAGCATAATTAATGAAGGAATAAGTGAAATTAAAATTGACTTTATTTCCAATATTAAATATGAATATCTTAAAGATCAACTTTATAATAATACAAGTATAAAAAAAGTTTTAAAAAATTACCTACCAAAATCAGTAGTTGATTTCTTACTTGAATATACTAAAATAGAAAATTTAGATTTTAAAAAAAATTCTATTAAAAAACAGGAGGAATTACTCACAAATATTAAGAATTATCCTATAAAAATCACAAAATATGCTGATGTAAGTAAAGGGTTTACTACAGCAGGTGGAATCTCCACAAATGAAATTGATAACAAAACCTTTGAATCTAAGCTTAAACCTAATTTATATTTTATCGGTGAGGTATTAGATGTCCATGCGCATACAGGAGGTTATAATATTTCAACATTCTTTAGTATGGGGATTAACTGTGGTATAAACTTGTAATTGTAGGATTGTAAATGATGTGAGACCAAAAAGTCTAAAAAATTAAAGTAATGTGATACATTATGATTGAAGTGATTTGCAAGTTAGCAACCTGATCTTCAATCATTTTTCTTGCTTCATTTGGACTAAGCCAGTCTAGTGAGCGACTTGGGATATTATTACTTCTTTTTAAGTAAGCTTTCATTTGTATATTTAAGTCATTTAGTGAATAA
>JBKEBI010000025.1:0-4490 GCA_047973085.1 Bacilli bacterium
TTTATAGTAATACAATACAGCAGGAAGTACTCCACATGCTCCACATGTTGGAGCTGTTACAATCACCCCACCAGTAGCATTCTCTTCACTTACAGCATATGCATATGCTGATAACTTTAAATCTACATCTTCATGAGCATTCTCAAATAATTTTTTTGCTCTTCTATTTATATTCAAATCTCCATGAATTGCTCCTTCTTTACTCAATCCTGTTTCAACAGAATCAAGCATTAGTTCTAGAATATTATTTAAAAATGAATCAATATCTCTTTCATATTGGTTTACATAATCAAGCAAATCAATATTATTTTCTTCACAAAACTTAGCAATATCTTTAAATAATGAATGTGGATAAACATTACTATCTTCATCACTTTCCTTCTTATTATTTACAACGATATTTCCCCCACCAACACTAAAAACTGTCCAAGGAGTTAATTCTTTCCCTGATTTTTTACCAATAATTTTCATTGTATTAGGATGTCCTAATTCTTTTTCATCTGTTTTAAAGTCAAAGTGAATTTTATACTCTACTCCTGCTTCTTTTAAAGCTTCTTCAATAACATAATCTGTTAAGTGTCCTTTACCCGTTAACGCTAATGAACCGTATAAATATACGTCACAATAATCCATATCAAATTTATTAATATATGATCTAATTGCATTATCAGGTCCTATTGTGTGTGAAGAACTTGGTCCTTTACCTATTTTATAAATTGTTTTAATTGTTTCCATATTTTTCTCCTAAACATTAAAATAAATTTTTAAATAACCCATAAATATACTTTTCAATATCAAATTCCTCAATATCGTCAACTTTTTCTCCAAGTCCAACATATTTAACTGGTATATTGATTAACTCTTTTATTGCAAGAACTATTCCACCTTTACTAGTACCATCTAATTTAGTTAAAATAATTCCACTTACATCTGTAACTTCACTAAACACTTTTGCTTGGCTAATTCCATTTTGTCCAGTTGTTCCATCAAGAACTAGCAGTGTCTCATGTGGAGCACCACTAACTTCTCTACCAATAACCTTATTTATCTTTTCTAATTCTTTCATTAAATTATCTTTATTTTGCAACCTACCTGCTGTATCACAAATTAAAATATCTGCTTGATTGCTTTTGCAGTAATCTAGAGCATCATAGATAACACTTGATGGGTCTTGGTTTTCTCTACCTTCAACTACATAACATCCAGTCTTTTCTCCCCATAAAGCAAGTTGTTTTGTAGCTCCTGCTCTAAAAGTATCTCCAGCAGCTAAAACAACTTTCATACCAAGTGATTTATACATATGGGCTAATTTTCCAATTGTAGTAGTTTTTCCTACACCATTAACTCCAACAACAAGCACAACAGTTAAACCATTATCATTATAATTAATAGTGGAATTTAACGCATCATCCCCTACATAAGTTAAAAATAGTTCATCAACAATAATTTCATTCATCAAAGTAGCATCACTAATATTTTCACGAGCTACTCTAAGTTTTAGTTTATCTACAAGCTCCATTACAGTATTAATGCCTACATCACTCATAATTAAAATTTCTTCTAATTCATCAAAATAATTATCATCAATACTTTTATATTTACTACTTAATTTAAGTAGAGAATCACTTAAATTTCCCCTACTTTTTTCAAGAGCATTATCATATTTTTGTATTTCTTCTCCGCTAAAAATACCTTTAATTCTGTCAAAAATACCCATTACTTTGCTCCTCCTATCATATCAGAAGCTTCACTTAATCTAACACTAACAAATTTACTTACTCCTGATTCTTGCATTGTAACTCCATATAAAACATCAGCATTTTCCATAGTTACTTTACGATGTGTAATAATAATAAATTGTATGTAGTTACTAAATCCTTCTAAGAAATGTGCAAATCTTGCTAAATTTGCTTCATCAAGTGCTGCTTCAACCTCATCTAAAATACAGAATGGTACCGGTCTTACTTTTAAAATTGCAAACAGAAGTACTAGTGTACTAAGTGCCTTTTCTCCACCACTAAGTAATGTTAAATGTTGAAGCTTTTTTCCTGGAGGTTGCGCACTAATTTCAATACCTGTATTTAATAAATCGTTACTATCTGTTAACGAAAGAGTTGCATTTCCTCCTCCAAATAATTGTTTAAACATAATTGAATATTGCTTACTTACTTCTTCAAATGTTTCAAAAAATTGGTCCTTCATAGTTTTATCAAGTTCTCCTATTGTAATTTCCAATTCTTCTTTTGCATTTAAAATATCTGCTTTTTGTGTTGACAAGAAATCAAAGCGTTCTTTGACAACTTCATATTCTTCAATCGCATTTATATTCACGTGTCCTAAAGCATTAATTTTTGATTTTAAAACTTTAACCTTTGACTTTGCATCCACAATATCTATCGATAACTGAAATTCTTCAAACGCCTTTTCATATGTTAAACTGTATTCTTCACTAAGCCTAAGTAGATGATTTTCTAATTTTACATCAAGCCTACTTAATTTAATTTCAATTTCATTTATCTGTTTCTTATCATTTTTTACTTGTGAAGAAATAGCTTTAAACTTATCATATAAATCATCAGAAATAACAAGCTTATCTGTTTTTTCAAACTTCAATTTATCTATTTCTGTTGTTACACTAGTTAATTCTTCTTGATATTTTTTTATTAAACTAATAATTCTTAGTTCTTCTTCATCTTCTTTATTATTTGAAATTGAAGATAAACTTGCCAATTCCTTTTTGATTTCATTACTAGAATTTACAAGCTCATTCAAAGTATCTTGTTTTATACCATAGCTTTCATTTATTTGCATTAAAGATATTTTCAATTTGTATAATTCTTCATCACTATTAGTAATGTCTCTATTAATTTCTAAATCTAGAGTAGAAACTTCTTCTAATCGTTTTTCATATTCTATTACTTGCTTTTTACTTGACTCATATTCATGCCTAGCAGTAAAAAAACCTTTTTTATTGTTATTATTTCCTCCCGTAATACTACCACGTGGATTAATAATTTCACCATTTAGTGTAATAATTCTAAATTTACTACACTCTTTAAAAAATTTATTAGCTGAGTCTAAATCATCTGCAATTACAACATTTCCAATTAGACTTTCAATAACATTTTTGTATTTATCATCATAATTAATTAAGTCACTTGCAAAACCTAAAATACTATCATATTTGGAAAAATTAAACTCTCTAGCATTATTTTTAATATTATCTAAAGGCATAAATGTCGCTCTTCCTTTTTTATTTTTATTTAAATACTCAATAGCATTTTTAGCATCGCCTTTGCTTTCACATATAATGTATTGATTACTTGAAGAAAAAGCATAATCCATGGCAACAGCATACTTTTGATCAATATCTACAACATTTGAAACGACATCAATAATTCCATTAAGCATTGGTGCATTAAGCACTGCAGCAACACCACTAAATAAAGATCTACTATTATTTTGCTCAAAAGCAGTGATTTTAGACTTTTGTGAAATAATCTGTGAGTCTAATGTATTGTATTCATCACGATATTTTCTTCGCTTAGATAAAAGTTCTTGATGAGACTCTTCTTTTATTTTATATTGATTTTCTAACTTATCTTTTTCTGACTTTACTTGTGATAGTTGTTTTTTTACATTATCTACTTTTTCAATAACTTCAAGTTCCCTAGTTAGTAAATTACTACGGTTTTCTATAACTGCAGAACTTTCAATACTATATTTTCTTCGCTCATCAAACAATTTTTTTTCAGCTTTTGTTTCATTAATACTATTTGTTAACTCAATCAACTTTTGATTATAGCTTTCTAAATTACTATCAATTAGTTTAAGTTCTTCTTTTATCTTTTCAATTCTATTTTCAGTATTATATTCATCAACAGATAGAGAAGTAATAGATTCATTAATCAATTCTTTTTCTTTACTCATTTTTCTATATTCTTCACTGTATTCATGTATTTCATGAGCAATCAAAGCAATTTCTACAGATTCTAATTCCTCTTTAGCAGCCAAATATTTTTTAGCATTTTCACTTTGAACTTTTAATGGTCCAACTTGATTTTCTAATTCATTTAAAATATCATTAACTCTCATTAAGTTTTCATATGTTGTCTTAAGCTTACGTTCAGCGCTTTCCTTACGTTTACGATATTTTAAAACACCTGCAGCTTCTTCAAAAATATACCTTCTATCCTCTGGCTTACTGTTTAACAATGACTGAACTTTATCTTGTGAAATAATATTAAAGGACTCTTTTCCAAGTCCCGTATCCATCATTAAATCACTAATGTCTTTTAGACGACATTTAGTTCCATTAAGTAAATACTCACTTTCACCACTTCGATAAACCTTTCTTGTCACCTCAATTTCATTATATTCTAAATCAACAAAATTATCAGAATTATCTAGAAATAATTTGACATATGCATAAATATGTGCACTACTTGATTTACTACCTGAAAATATAACATCAGTCATTGTAGTTCCAC
>JBKEBI010000070.1:0-65692 GCA_047973085.1 Bacilli bacterium
ATTTAAACTTATTGAGATGATAAACTATTACTTTAATAACTGCTCTTCTCTAAAAAATGAATTAGAGCGTATTTATGCTCAAAATGGATATTATTTAGAAGAACAGTTAAATATATTTGTAGATGATATAAGTATTGTAAATAATATTATTAGTAGTATTGATTTTAATAGCTTTGAAAATATTTTATTTATTGAAGACTTCAATAAAGGATCTAGAATATTTAAAGACAAATCAGAAGAAATCTCACTACCAAAAAACAATATGATAAAAGTAGAATTTACTAATGGAAATTGGTTTGCAATTAGACCGAGTGGTACTGAACCAAAAATCAAAGTTTATTGTAATACTGTAGGAAATTCTTATAATGAAGCAAAAGATGGTTTAGATGTTTTAAAAGCTAAATTAAAAAATATATTCAAATAAAAATATAAGGAAATCCTTATATTTTTTTTAATGTTTTTTCTGCATATATAAATAACACAAGTCCTATTACAAATAAGCTTAAAACGCTCCCAACAGCGAGTGATACATTGTTTGTTAAGTAGAATGTCATTCCGTATAAAGTAGGACCAAGAATTGCTGAAAATTTCCCCACTACATTATAAAATCCAAAATACTCTCCTGAATTATCTTTATTGATTAATTTGGCAAAATAAGATCTACTTAATGATTGAATCCCTCCTTGAACAAGCCCGATCATTACGCCAAGAGTAAAGAAATCAACGCTTGTCCTTAAGAAAAACATCGCATAAAGACAAACAATTACATATATTATTATTGCAATAATAATCAAAGTTGCACCTTTTATTTTTCTAGATAATATTCCAAATATTATTGTTGAAGGAAATGCTACAAGTTGAGTTATTACTAGTACAATAAGCATTACATCTGCATTTATTCCAACATCACTACCAACAATTGTTGCTAATTTTATAATAGTATTTACGCCATCAATATAAAAGAAATATGCAATTAAAAATATTAAAAGTACTTTGCTATGATAAACCTTTTTAGCAGTATAAAAAATTTGTAGAAAATTCTTTTTTATATAACCTTCACTTCTCTCTCTACCATATTTTTGCTTAACATTCTTTAAAATAGGAACAGAAAAAACTCCCCACCATACAGCAGTTAAAATAAAAGAAAACTGTGTAGCAACTATATTTGAAATACCTAATTTTTCATAAAATACTATTACTAAAATACTAATAATAAAAGGAATTGTACTACCAAAATAGCCATAAGCAAAACCATTAGCACTTACATTATCCATTTCATCATCACTAGCTACATCAATTAAAAATGAATCATAAAAAATATTAGTTCCAGAAAATCCTAAAACTGTAAGAAAATATAAAAAGAGAATAGCACCCCAATTACCATAAGGTACAAATGCTAGGCTGAGTGTTGAAAGAAGTCCTAATAATAACAGAAAACTAAAAATTTTCTTTCTGTATCCTTTTATATCTGACATTGAACCAAGTAAAGGACCTAGCAGTGCTACGCATAATGAAGCTACAGTATTAATTACCGTCCAATATAGTGTTGAATTAGTATCACTCATTACGCTATTTGTCATTGCCTTATAATAAATTGGTAAAACAGCAGTAGTAATAATAATTGAATATGCACTGTTTGCCCAATCATACATTATCCACGACCATTGTTCTTTGTTAAAAAGAGATTTTTTAAACATTAAGTTATTCTCCAATCATAATATTTAGAATTTCAACATCCGTTGACTTCATTCCTTCTTTTCCCATTCTCCAAAAGTTACGGATTGTTTTATCTACACTTGCTTCTACTAGCCCCTCGCCTGGCTTAAAAGCATTTCCAGTTTTTGCCATTTCATACGCAAGCAAAGCTCCATCTAAAGAAGAAGCAATTTTTGCAGCACAGCTAGATTTAGCTCCATCACATGCAATACCTCCAATGTTAGCTAGGCAGTTTATAATTGTTGCTTCAATAATTTTTGTATCTTCATCATTTAAATAAGCAATTGCACATCCTGCTCCACATGCCGCATTTACTGCTCCACAAAAAGCTGATAACTTACCTATTCCACTTTTAATATATATTGATACTAAATTACTAAGTGCCAATGCACGATACATTTTCTCTTCAGAAAAACCATTTTCTCTAGCATAAACGATTGCTGGCACACTTGCTGTAATTCCTTGATTTCCACTACCTGAATTAATTACAACAGGCATAACACACCCATTCATTCTTGCATCACTTCCAGATGCTGCAATTGACTTAGCATTTTTATATGGAGATTCTATACTACTATTAAAAATGGTTTTACCAACATTTGCACCATATAAATTATTTAACCCATACTCACCAATATTAATATTACACTCTACCTGCTTATTTAAAATATTATATAATTCTTCAAACGGTACTGTATTAATATATTCAAGAATACTTGAAAGCGAAAATTTATCAAGATCATGTTTACAAGCACACGACTCATTACCATTACATGTTTCAAAAACAATTTCATTATTTTTGGTAATCTTTGTAATATTGTTGTGACTCTCTACAATTTCAACACTAGAACTATTACCATTTGCTTCCATATAAATTTCAATATATAAATTCGGAATATTTTCTACCAACTCAACTTTACATATATTTTGCATTAACTTGTCTTTTAGTTCAATAACATGTCCCTCATTCACGTCATTTAGCAAAGCAAGTTCCAATTCACTTTTTCCAACAATTGCACCTAATATTGCACTTGTTTCAATTCCAGTCATATCTTTAGTTCCAGGGACGATTACAGCCTTTACATTCTTTATTATATTCCCACTACATCTAACAGTAATTTTTTCTGGAAATTCTCCTAAAATATCACGAGCTTTCGCACTTGCATATGCTACAGCAATCGGTTCAGTACATCCCACTGCTACAAGTAACTCATCCTTTAAAATTTTTGAATAATTATTTTCTTTCATACTCTCCCCCTACTTTCATTTATATTATATCATATAAAAACTATACTGTTCAAAAAGTATAGTATAGTTTTATAGATATTTTTTATCAGGACATGTAATCCCATTTCTTTTGTGCTTAGAATTATTATGTAGTTTTTCTATAATCATTTTATCATTTTCATCAATACTTTTACCTTTTAAATAGCTACACAAAGTATTATAACTTACTCCCATCTCTTCTTCATCAGTTAAAGAAGAACCAAGGCCTGCATTTGGACTCTTTTCTATAATAGATTTTGGAATATTATATATTTTAGCCATTTCGTATACTTCAAGTTTATCTAAATGAATTAAAGGAGCAATATCTACTCCACCATCTCCATACTTTGTAAAATAGCCAGTATACCATTCACATTTATTATCTGTTCCAACAACCAAATAATTATTTTCACTAGCTAGTGCATAGAGTTGTATCATTCTAAGTCTTGCCTTTAAATTTGATTTAGTAGTGTTTTTATCATATTCCATAATCTTCAGAAGTTCTTTGTACACATCATTTAAATCTGCTTGTAAATGTTTAATGTTACAAGCATTTACAAGTTCGCATGCATCAACAACATCCTCATTAGCAGACTCTATTGGAATAATTACACCTAAGTGGTTATCTGGAAAAGCTTCCTTAATTAAATTAGCTACTAAAGCACTATCAATACCACCACTAACTCCAACTATTAAACCTTTTGTATTTGAATCATTTACACACTTTTTTAACCAATCAACTAAATAGTTTTTATATTCGACAATATCCATAAGACCTCCTAATCATGCATTTCAAATTCAAAATCCATTATTCTTACAACATCTCCATCTACACAACCAATTTTTCGTAATTCATCTTCAATTCCCATTTTTCTAAGTGTAGAAGCAAACTTTAAAACTGAATCTTCTTGATCAAAGTTTGTTCGTAAAAAGATTTTTTCAATTTTTTCTCCAGTAATTTCATATATTCTATCATCAATTTTACTGACTTTAAATTCTTCTTCTCTTCCTTCAAAAGTATATGTAACATGATCTACTTCTTCCTGTTTACTACCTGCAATTGAAAATCTTGGAGTTGATTCTACCAAATCAGCTAAACGATAAATAACCTTATCTAATCCCGTTTTTGTAATTGCTGTAGTTTCATAAACTTCCAAATCTGGTAATTCTTTTTTAAATTCAATAAGGTTTTTATCAGAACTTCCTAAATCCATTTTATTAGCAACAATAATTTGGGGCCTTAGTAATAAACTTTCATCATATTCTTTCAATTCCTTATTTATCTGCAAATAACTCTCAATTGGGGTAAATTCGCTGTTTTCTCCGCTCATATCAATTATATGACATAGAACTGAAGTTCTTTCAATATGCTTCAAAAATTGATGTCCTAGTCCTTTACCAGAACTTGCCCCTTCTATTAAGCCAGGCATATCAGCAATAACAAATTCTCGATTATCCTTAGTTCTTGCTACACCAAGATTTGGAATAATTGTTGTAAATGGATAATTTGCAATTTTAGGCTTCACATTTGTAACCATTGAAATAAAAGTTGACTTACCTACGTTTGGAAACCCTATTAATCCAACATCAGCAAGTAGCTTTAACTCAACTATAACAGTCTTTTCTTCTCCTGCCTCACCATTTTCACTAATCTTTGGAGCTTTATTACTATTACTTTTAAAGAACTTATTCCCACGTCCTCCACGTCCTCCGTGACAAACTACAACACTTTGGTCATGTTCAACTAAATCAGCAATAATTTCTCCAGTTTTTTCATCTTTTATAACAGTGCCGACTGGGACAGAAACATGAGTATCCTCACAATTTTTTCCATGCATACTACTACCCAAACCATGACTACCATTTCCTGCTTTTACTAATGAGTTATACCTTAATGAGACAAGTGTACTAACTCCTTCATCTGCAACAAAAATGACATTTCCACCATTTCCACCATTTCCGCCTGCAGGTCCTCCAAATGGAACATACTTTTCTCTTCTAAAAGCAACACACCCATTTCCACCATCTCCGGCTTTTATATTAACTTTCACATAATCTACAAACATATAACCACCACTCAAATTCCTCATAATTAAAAAAGGGCAAAGCCCTTTCTTTTATTGTGTATATACACTAACTCTTTTCTTATTCTTACCGAAAGTTTCATACTTAACTACTCCACTAACTTTAGAGAATAATGTATCATCTCCACCACGTCCAACATTCACACCTGGATGAATCTTAGTTCCTCTTTGGCGATATAAAATTGAACCAGCTTTAGCAAATTGTCCATCTGACATTTTTGCACCTAGTCTTTTAGAATGTGAATCACGTCCATTTTTTGTAGAACCAACACCCTTTTTTGATGCAAACAACTGTATATTAAGCTTAATCATAACTTTCACCTCCATTATTAACCGATATATATTTTGGATACTGGATTTCTAATTCATTCAACATAATATGTAATGTATTAAGTACAGTATCAACATTTTTTAAATATTTATTTGTTGTTAATTTCAAATAGCCTTTTTTTTCATCTATTTCATACTTTATCTTTGAATCAAATTCAATACATGTATTAAATGCAAGAATTGCCATTGAACTAACACTTGCACATACAATATCTGTTCCAGACTCTGAAAACATTGCATGTCCACTAATTACAACACTAGTAATATATTCAGTCTTTTCAAAAAAAACTTTTATCATTACTATGCCTTAATTTTTTTAATTTCAACTTTAGTATAAGGTTGTCTATGACCTTGTTTTCTTTTATAACCTTTTTTAGCCTTATGTTTAAAAACAATAATCTTTTTACCTTTACCATGCTTTTCAACAACACCTTCAACAACTGCTCCATCAACTAACGGTTGACCAATTTTATCTCCAGCCATTAAAACTTCATCAAAAGTTACTTTCTTTCCAGCTTCAACTTCTAATTTTTCAATATAAATTGTATCGCCTTCAGAAACCTTGTATTGCTTTCCACCTGTTTGAATAATTGCAAACATCTATTTATCCTCCTTTTTGTCAAGACTCGCCATCAAGGTGCTATGCTTTAAAACCTTTCTTGTACGGTTTGTAACCAAAAGGTTACATCACTTAATAATGATACTATATATTTACCATATTGTCAACATTTTTATCCCTTTTAGCCATAGAAAAACCCCCTTAAAGTTTTTAGTTAATTATAGAGTATCACTCTTTTTATTAACTGTCTACTTTATGGGGATTATATCAAAATACATTTTCTTCAATCTGTTTAAATTCCATTTAGTAATCACTATCCAAACCATCATTTAATAGTTTATAATCATTATTAATACCTTTTTGCTTCGCAAAACCGATATATCCTAATATTACTGCTGGAAGACTCAAAACAAAATTACCAAGTATGAACAAAGTACATATGATTGTCCCTACCAAAATTAAACCTGGTTTTCTTTTTAAATAACCAACCAGAACTAAAATTCCACTTATTAGGAAAGCAATTATAAATAATACTAATATTCCTACTGCTAATTGTACTGCCGCATCCTTTTCTGCTGCAGTTAAGTCTACACCCGTTAACTCAATTGATTCATTCATATCTGTTGTTAGTAACATTATAAATGAATAAGCTGAGGCAATTAACATTAAAATTGCAGCAATTAACGATGTTATGTGTCTCTTCATCTCCATATATTCCACCTCCTCACACTACTTAATTATAACATAAAAATACCTATTTATTTATACTTTTTATTCATAAACTGGGATACAATTTGCTATTGCGATAGAAAGTAGTTTTTCATTAGCATTATCTGCTCTAGAAACTAGCACAACTGGAATTTTTGCTCCTACAATTACACCGGAAAATTCATACCCTGCAATATATTTTATACCCTTAGCCAGTGCATTACCAACTTCTATAAATGGGCACATAAATATATCAGCCTTTCCTCCAGCAGGATCAACCACTCCCTTTATTTCACATGCTTCTACAGAAACTGCATTATCAAATTGCAAAGGACCACTTACAAGACAATTCTTTATAAGCCCTTGTTGATTCATCTCTTGTAATTTTTGCGCATCTAATGTAGCAGGCATTTTATCATATGGTTTTTCTTTTGCACATAAATTAGCCACTATTGGTTTTTCCAAGCCTAAAGAATTTGCAACTAAAACAGCATTATTAATAATATCTACTTTTTGCTCAAGATTAGGAGCAATATTCAAAGCTGGATCAGTAATAAAATACGTCTTTTCACCATCTTTTGTCAGTAGTCCTACGTGACTTAATAATCTATCTGTTCTCAAGTTATTTTCACGTTTTAGCAATTCTTTAAGTAAAACAGAAGTATCGATTAACCCTTTCATCAATACATTAGCCTCGCGTAGTTTTAAAAGTTTCATTGTTTTAGATGCAGCCTCGACATCACAACTAGCCTCTACTACTTTAATTTTATACTTATTTAAGTCATCCTCACTAATCACATTATAAATTTTTTCAGTTTCACCAACAAAAATAAATTTGCATAAATCCATTTTTATTGCATCAATAACTGCTTCTATTGTCTCATCATCATATGGACATGTTACAACAGTTATTTGTTCCTTCTTAGATCTTGCTTTTTCAATTATATCTTTTTGATTTATCATTTAAACACCTCACTTACTATTAATATACCATAAAAATTTTATAATATAAATATAAACTAATAAATTTATTAAAATAATATTTACTACAAAAAATAAAAAGAAAATATGCAGTAAAACTAACATATTTTCCATTAATTTATATTATCTCTTCAACTGTATTATCAATAATATTTTCTTCAATATCAACAGGTACGTAATCTTCAAGAAGAATTTCCTCTGTATAATCTTCTTCAACTAAAGATTTTTTTACTGTATCTTTAAAGAATTTCGCTCCAGTACCAGCCGGAATAACTTTACCAATAATAACATTTTCCTTTAGACCTTCAAGACGATCTATTTTTCCATGAATTGCTGCATCTGTTAAAACTTTTGTTGTTTCTTGGAATGAAGCTGCTGATAAGAATGAATCAGTTTCAAGAGAAGCTTTTGTAATACCTAAAACAATTGGGCGCCCTACTGCAGGAACTTTTCCTTGAAGTAATGTTTCATTATTCTTTTCAGTAAACTCACGTACACTAACAAGTGAACCATCTAAGAAATCAGAATTTCCACTTTCAATAATTCTAATTTTAGAATTCATCTTACGTGCAACAATTTCAATATGTTTATCACTTATCTCAACCCCTTGAGAACGATAAACTTTTTGTATTTCTTTTACAACATAGTTTTGAACAGTAAGCATATCTGTTGCTGTCATTAATTCTTTCGGATCAATATTTCCTGAAGTTAATTTTTGACCTACATTTACATTGTCTCCTACATTAACACGTAGTCTCGACCCATATTGAGTTAAATACTTCTTCTCTTCAATATCATTACGAACAGTAATTTCATAACGTTCTCCATCAAGAACATTGATATCAATAACTTCACCAGATATTTCAGTAATTAAAGCACGCCCTTTAGGATTTCTTGCTTCAAATAACTCCTCAACACGAGGTAACCCTTGTGTAATATCATCAGCAGAGGCAACTCCACCTGTCTGGAATGTTCTCATTGTAAGCTGTGTTCCTGGTTCACCAATAGACTGAGCAGCAATAATACCTACTGTCTCTCCGACTTCAGCAATCTCACCTGTCGCTAGATTTCTACCATAACACTTAGTACAAATACCGTTTTTAGCATCACATGTAAGTACAGACCTTATTTCAACTTCATGATTACCATTATTTACAATACGAGTAGCCGTTTCTTCATCAATAAAGTCTCCCTTAGAAATAATTAAATCTCCTGTATCTTTAGCAAAAATATCTTCATTAATATATCTTCCAAGTAGTCTATCATAAAGGTTTTCAATAATCTTTCCATCTCTTGTATCAATAATATCACTTACTTTAAGACCAAGCTCTGTTCCACAATCTATTTCTTGTAAAATAACATCTTGTGTAACATCAACAAGTCTTCTCGTTAAATATCCAGAGTTTGCAGTTTTTAGGGCACGATCGGCAAGACCTTTACGTGCACCATGCGTTGAAGTAAAGAACTCTGATACTGTAAGTCCCTCTATAAATGATGATTTAATTGGGATTTCAATAGGCTCTCCTGTCGGTTTTGCCATAAGCCCACGCATACCTGCTAATTGCCCAAAGTGAGTAATGTTACCACGTGCACCTGAATCCATCAGCATATAAATTGAGTTTTCAAAATTAACTTCATCTAAAACAACTTTTAATTTATCATAAATATCATCTTTTGTTTTTGTCCAAATATCAACTACTTTTGTATATCTTTCAAGATCAGTAATTAAACCACGCTCAAAATGCTTTTGAATCTTATTAACTTCTTTATCACTTTCTGAAATGATTTCTTCTTTATCATCAATTTCTAGAACATCATCAATAGAGAATGTCATCCCAGCTATTGTTGAATACTTAAGACCTAAATCTTTTAATTCATCAAGCATTCTTGAAGTTTCACTAGTTTTATATTTTGCAAATATTTCAGCAATTACCCTTCCAAGTATTTTCTTTCTAAATGGATCAACTAATGGAGTTTTAGCTAAAACTTCTTTAAAATTAGTTCCTGGCTTTAAGAAATATTTATCAGGTGTACCTAATTGTAAATTATTTTCAGTTGGCTCATTTATATATGGGAATGAGTCACTTAAGATTGCATTAAAAATTAACTTTCCTGGTGTAGTTACTAAATATGAATTATTTTGTTCTTCAGTAAAAGTAAAATTATTTAACGATTTAGCTGGAATAATTACACGTGTATGTAAATGAATTAAATCATTTTGAAGTGCTAAACTAACTTCATCAAAATTTAAATAAACATTTCCTTCACGCTCAGGATCAGCTACTTCCATAGTTAAATAATAATTACCAAGCACCATATCTTGTGATGGTGTAACAACTGGTTTTCCATCCTTAGGATTCAAGATATTATTTGATGAAAGCATTAAAAGTCTAGCTTCTGCTTGAGCTTCAACACTTAATGGAACATGAACTGCCATTTGATCCCCATCAAAGTCAGCATTAAATGCTGTTGTAACTAAAGGATGTAATCTAATAGCTCTACCATCAATAAGCTTTGGTTCAAAAGCTTGAATTCCTAGTCTATGAAGCGTAGGAGCACGATTTAGCAAGACTGGGTGCTCCTTAATGATATCTTCAACAACATCCCAAACTCGTTCATCTACACTATCAATCAACTTTTTAGCTGATTTAATATTTGAAGCAATTTCACGCTCAGTTAATTCTTTGATAATATGTGGTTTAAATAGCTCTAATGCCATTTCTTTTGGAAGACCACATTGATACATCTTTAAATCTGGACCAACAACAATTACACTACGCCCAGAATAATCAACACGTTTTCCTAAAAGATTTTGTCTGAAGCGACCCTGTTTACCCTTTAACATATGAGTTAAAGATTTAAGAGGTCTATTTCCAGCTCCTGCAACAGGTCTTCCTCTTCTACCATTATCAAGAAGTGCATCAACTGCCTCTTGTAACATACGTTTTTCATTTTGTACAATGATTGAAGGTGCATGAAGCTCTAATAACTTCTTCAAACGATTATTTCTATTAATAACTCTTCTGTATAAATCATTTAAATCACTCGTAGCAAATCTTCCACCATCAAGTTGGATCATTGGTCTAAGTTCAGGAGGAATAACTGGTAAAACACTTAAAATTAACCACTCTGGCCTATTACCTGACTTAATAAATGCATCTACTACTTCTAAACGCTTTAATAACTTATTACGCTTTTGTCCATACGCTTTCTTAAGTTCAGCATCTATTTGACTCTTTTCATAATCTAAATCCGTTTCTTCAAGTAATGCTTTAATTGCTTCTGCACCTTGCCCAGCTTTAAAACCCTTACCATATTTTTCATAATATGCACGATATTCTTTATCAGATAAAAGTTGCTTTTTAGCAAGCGGTGCATTTCCTGGATCAATTACAATATGTGTAACAAAATACACTACTTCCTCAAGATCTCTAGGTGCAATATCTAAAACAAGTCCAAGTCTTGAAGGAATACTTTTTAAATACCAAATGTGTGAAACAGGAGCAGCTAACTCAATATGACCAAGGCGTTCACGACGAACCTTTGCTCTAGTTACTTCAACCCCACACTTATCACATACAATACCTTTGTACCTTACTTTTTTATACTTACCACAAGAACATTCCCAATCTTTAGATGGTCCAAAAATCTTTTCACAAAATAACCCATCTTTTTCAGGTTTTAATGTTCTATAATTTATTGTCTCAGGTTTCTTTACTTCACCATAAGACCAATTACGAATTTTTTCAGGTGATGCAAGAGCAATTTTCATTGCATCAAAATTATTAACATCCATTTAGCATCCTCCTTATATCATTTCGTTTTCAATATCATTTAATACATTGATGAATCCATCTTTAAATTCTTCTTCATCCTCTAACTTCTCACTCATAATTTCCTGGATTTCTTCACGTTCAAAGCTATTAGAAGAAGGGTGCTCATCTACATCAATAAGTTCTACTTCTTCGTTATGTTCATTAAGCATTGTAACATCAAGAGCAAGTGACTGTAATTCTTTTACAAGAACTCTAAATGACTCTGGAATTCCTGGTCTTGGTACAGACTCACCTTTAACAAGTGATTCGTAAACTTTAACACGTCCCATAATATCATCAGATTTAACAGTAAGAATTTCTTGCAGTGTATAAGCAGCACCATATGCTTCAAGTGCCCACACTTCCATCTCACCAAAACGTTGCCCACCAAACTGAGCTTTACCTCCAAGTGGTTGCTGCGTAACAAGTGAATATGGACCAGTACTTCTCGCATGAAGCTTGTCATCAACCATATGTGCAAGTTTAATCATATGCATAATTCCAACTGCTACTCTATTATCAAACTTCTCACCAGTTCTACCATCATACAAATCAATTTTACCATCGGCATCAAGACCCGCTTCAGCCATTAATTCATAAATTTCATCTTTAGTTGCACCTTCAAATACAGGAGTAGCAATATGTAAATCTAAGCTTTCAGCTGCCATACCTAAATGCAGCTCTAGAATTTGTCCAATATTCATACGCGAAGGTACCCCTAGTGGATTAAGCATAATATCAACAGGAGTTCCATCAGGCATGTACGGCATATCTTCTTCAGGTAAAACAAGAGAAATAACACCTTTATTACCATGACGCCCAGCCATTTTATCCCCAACAGAAATCTTTCTCTTTTGAGCAATATATACTCTTATAACTTCACTTACACCTGGACTTAAATCAACACCTTCATCAGTGTTTTTGAATATTTTAACATCATGAATAACCCCTGCACTCCCGTGAGGAACTCGTAGTGAAGTATCTCTAACTTCTCTCGTTTTCTCACCAAAAATAGCATGAAGCAAGCGTTCTTCACTTGATAAATCTGTAACCCCTTTAGGTGTAACCTTACCAACTAAAATATCTCCGTCACCAACTTCAGTACCAATCATAATAATTCCACGTTCATCTAAATATTTAGTATTATTTTCACCAACATTTGGAATATCACGTGTTATTTCTTCTGCACCTAATTTGGTAATTCTTGACTCAATTTCGTAGCTTTCAATGTGAATTGAAGTATATACATCATCTTTTACTAAACGCTCAGATATAATTACAGCATCCTCATAGTTATATCCATTCCAAGTCATAAATGCTACTTTAACATCTTGACCCAATGCAAGTTGTCCATTTTCACAACTTGGTCCATCAGCTAAAATATCTCCAACTTTAACATGTTGGCCAACACTTACAATTGGTACTTGATTATATGATGTACCTTGATTACTTCTACCATATTTAATCATCTTATATTCATGAATTCCATCTGAAGATCGTACTTTGATAATTTTTGAATCAACATACTCAACATATCCATCAATCTCATTGATAATACATACACCACTATCTTTAATTGCCTTATGTTCCATTCCTGTACCTACTCTTGGAGTTTTAGGCTTAAGTAATGGTAATGCTTGACGTTGCATATTTGCTCCAAGCAATGCACGAGCAGGATCATCATGCTCAAGAAACGGAATACATGCAGTAACAACTGATACAATTTGTTTTGGACTCACATCAACAAAGTCAATTTTATTTTTATTAACAAGAATATTTTCACCACGATACCTAGCAACAATATTCTCTTCTAAAATATTATTATTTTCATCCATTTTCACGTTTGCTTGTGCAACAACATAATTTTTCTCTTCATCTGCAGTCAAATATTCAATTTCATCAGTAACAACTAAATCTTTAACCTTGCGATATGGAGTTTGTACAAAACCATATTGATTAATTCTAGCATATGAAGCAAGCGAATTAATTAGTCCAATATTTGGTCCCTCAGGTGTTTCAATTGGACAAATTCTTCCGTAATGAGAATAATGAACATCACGAACTTCTAGACCAGCTCTATCTCTTGTAAGACCTCCAGGTCCTAGAGCAGAAACTCTTCTCTTATGCGTAAGCTCAGCAAGTGGATTAGTTTGATCCATAAATTGAGACAATTGACTACTTCCAAAAAATTCTTTAATTACTGCAGTAATTGGACGAATATTAATCAACGACTTTGGAGCTACAACATCAATTTCTTGCGTTGACATACGCTCTTTAACAACACGTTCCATACGTGTTAAACCTATTCTAAATTGATTTTGAAGCAACTCTCCAACTGATCTAATTCTTCTGTTTCCTAAATGATCAATCTCATCAATTTTCCCAACTCCTTCTTGAATATTTAAATAATAACTAAAAGAAGCAATAATATCACTAATTGTCACATGTTTTTTTGTTAAAGTTTGATCACAACCAATAACTTTTATTTTTCTTTTACCTTCAGGATCAGCAGGTGAATAAATTTCAATAACTTGAACACGATTACTATCTTCTAAATCATTATTTAGATTTATATCAACCATTCCGTATCCTTCATTTAAAATTGGTTCTAACTCATTTAATAACTCTGAAGTAATTAAGTCCCCATCTCTTGCAATAACAGTTTTTCCCACTTTAATATCTTGAGCTAAAATTTGACCTTGCAAACGGTCAGTAATATTTAACTTTTTATTAAATTTATAACGCCCTACAGAACTTAAATCGTATCTTCTATCATCAAAGAAACGAGCAATCATAAGACTTCTAGAAGAATCTACTGTAGCTGGCTCTCCTGGTCTAAGTTTTTCATACAAACTAATTAATGCTTCTTCAACACTTGTAGTATCGTCTTTAGCTAATGTATTCTCTAATGAAGCATAATCACCAAATAATTCTGTCATTTGTGCATCACTAACAAGACCTAAAACACGTAAAAACAATGTTGCAGGCATCTTTCTAGTACGATCAATCCTAATGTTAATCACATCTTTTGAATCAAGTTCAAATTCTAACCATGTCCCACGATTTGGAATAATATTACAATTAAAAACTTTTCGCCCACTTTTATCTGTTTCCAAACCAAAATACACACTTGGACTTCTTACCAACTGCGATACAATTACTCTTTCTGTTCCGTTTATAATGAACGTTCCAGCAGGTGTCATTAGAGGAATATCACCTAAGAAAACATTCTGTTCTTTTATTTCTTTTAACTGTTTCACACCATCAATAGTTTCATAAATTGTCAATCTAACTAAAACATTTAATCGTGCACTATAGTTTAAATCTTTTTCCTTACATTCAAACGGAGAATATGGTGGTTCACCTACTTCACAATCAATAAAATCCATACTTAAATTACCAGCAAAATCTGTAATTGGACTCATCTCATTCAGAATTTCCATAATCCCATCTTTCAAAAACCACTTAAATGACTCTAACTGTACTTCAATTAAATTTGGCAGTTCTAAACCACTTTTAATTTTAGAATAACTCTTTCTTTCAATATACTTTTTACTTTCTTCAACAACACTATTAGGCATTAAAATCCTCCTTCATTAGAACAAATGTACAAAGCAATCCTATATTAAAGATTACACATTATATTATTATACCTCAAATATAACACAAAAGCAATACAAAATATTTAAAGTTTAATCTAAGAATCCAATACTTTTCATATTGTCTCTTATTATAATTAATTGTCCATATACATAATCAGCATTAAAATCACTATAAGAATCAAGCAAAATGCCTATATCTTTAAATATATCAACAGTTTCATTACCAATTGTATATACATTACCCGTTGCTCCACCTGAAGCATTTATTTTCGTAACTTTTTCATTAAAAGTAGTAATATAAGACTCATACAATGAAATACATTTTACATATGCAATACTTTTTATTGTTGAATTATATGAATCTAAAAAATCAGTTTGCTCAGTTGGAATATCATAGCTAGTACCTACTACTGAAGAATCAACTAGCTCACTTGACTTTTTTAAATCTGTATTCCCGCAACCAGTGAATACAAATAAACTAAGAACTAATACAAATATCTTCTTCATCTTATTCTCCCCACTTCTCATTAAAGTCAGCAATCATATTCTCTAAATCGTTCAATTCATCATCAGTTATTTTGAAGTCTTTTTCACACTCAGATATATATACTGTAATATCAGTTACTTCTTTTGATAGTTCATCACCTCTACTGTAGAGCTCTTGAAATTTAGTTCTTTGCTCTTCTAAAGGCAAATCCACACTAACATCTATGTTATCACCATTTTCAACAGTTTCATATGTACTATTAAACGTTTCAATCAATTCATAAAACTCTCTACTATTCTTAGTTTCAGTACGCTTTTCAATATCATATGTCTTAGTGTTAATCACTATAAATAATACAGCAGCAATAATTACAGCTGTTAAAAAAATACCTCCTACAATAATTCCAATAATTAAACCTTTTTTCTTTTTATTATCTTGTAAAGGTGTTTCTACACTAGCATTAACGTCACTAGGTTTTTTTTCAGAAACAATTTCATCAAATGCATCTTCATTTTCTGATCCATCACAATTAATTATTTTCAACTCAGACTCAAGTAATGAATATAAGTTCTCTTTTGTAATATTTTCATCATATTCAATCTTATTTTCATCAGCAAAGCTTTTTAATTCTTCTAGAGTAGTATCTTTACTTATACTCATTTACTATATCCTCCACTTTATCAATTGCCTCACTGTAGCTTTCTAATTCACTCTTACTGATTTTCCCATCTTTAACAATATCATCTTCTAATTCCTTTATATCAGCATCTACTTTATAGATTGAACTTCTTAGATTATCTACAGCTTCTTCATCTAATTTTTCAACCTTTTTAGCTACTTCTTCTAAAACTAGCTTTTCATACCTCTCAACTTGCTCATTGTACGCACTTTCATTTGTACAACCTGTAAACATAAATACTAGCCCTAACAACATCATTACTAATTTCTTCATAAATTCCCCCTTATAAATAATTTTTTAAATACTGTCCTGTATAAGAATTACTATACTTGACAATTTCCTCAGGTGTACCTGTAGCAATAATTACTCCACCACCATCTCCACCTTCTGGGCCTAAATCAATTATATTATCTGCCATCTTAATAACATCCAAATTATGTTCAATTACTACTAATGTATCTCCATTATCTGCAATTCTATTTAAAACTCCGATAAGTTTTTTTACATCATCAGTATGAAGACCTGTAGTTGGCTCATCTAAAATATATAAGGTTTTACTTGTTGAACGCTTTTGCAATTCTTTAGCAAGTTTCACTCGCTGAGCTTCTCCACCTGATAATGTCGGAGCCGCCTGTCCTAGTTTGATATAACTAAGTCCAACATCACTCAATGTATTTAATCCATTTATAATGGATGGTTGATTAGCAAAGAAATCGCACGCATCTTCTACTGTTAAATCTAATACGTCAGAGATTGAATGCCCTTTAAATTTCACATCCAAAGTTTCACGGTTATAACGCTTTCCTTTACACACTTCACACTCTATATATACATCAGGTAAAAAGTGCATTTCAATTTTTTTTACACCATCACCGTTACATGCCTCACAACGTCCACCTTTTACATTGAATGAAAAACGACCTTTTTTATATCCTCTTACTTTTGACTCTGGTAAAGCAGCAAATAAGTCTCTAATCTTATCAAATACTCCAACATATGTAGCGGGATTACTTCTTGGTGTTTTACCAATTGGAGATTGAGAAATATTAATTACTTTATCAAGATTTTCAACTCCACTTACACTTTTGTGAGCTCCAACATCATGCTTTGCTCTATTTACCTCATTAGCTAC
The DNA here is from genome assembly GCA_047973085.1 of Bacilli bacterium. Classification (GTDB taxonomy): domain Bacteria; phylum Bacillota_I; class Bacilli_A; order JBKEDG01; family JBKEDG01; genus JBKEDG01. The sequence continues at coordinate 17,360 of JBKEBI010000070.1, forward strand.
AACTTTATATAAAATTTCATTAACTAAAGTACTCTTTCCACTTCCACTAACTCCTGTAACACAATTAAACATTCCCAATGGAAAAGTTACATTTATATTTTTCAAATTATTTTCACTGGCACCTTTTATAGCAAGTTTTTTTGAGTTACCAGACCTTCTAGATTCTGGGACATCTATCTTTTCTCTACCACTTAAATATCTACCAGTAATAGAATCTTCAGCATTTAAAATTTCATCATACGTACCAGCAAATACTATTTCTCCCCCACTACGTCCAGCACCCGGACCGATATCTACAATATAGTCACATGATTTCATTGTATCCTCATCATGCTCGACTACAACTAAGGTATTTCCAAGTTCTGTCATAGCACGAAGTGAGGCAATTAAACGATCATTATCTCGCTGGTGAAGGCCAATAGATGGCTCATCAAGCACATAGAGAACTCCTGTTAATTGACTTCCTACTTGAGTAGCAAGTCTAATACGTTGAGATTCCCCACCAGATAGTGTTCCTGCTTCCCTTTCAAGTGTTAAATATGTAAGTCCTACATTTACTAAAAACTCAAGTCTTGAAACTATCTCTTTTAAAATAAGTCTAGCAATTGATTCTTGTTTTGGAGTTAATTCTAAATCTTTCATAAATTCTAAACCGTTACTTATACTAAGTGTAGTAAACTCATAAATATTTTTCCCACCTACAAGAACGCTTAAAACTTCACTTTTAAGCCTTGATCCATTACATTTATTACATTTATGATTTTTCATAAACCCTTCATAGTAATCTCTCATATAAGAACTAGAAGTTTCTAAATACCTTCGTTCAAGTCCTTTAATTATTCCTTCAAATTTTTCCTTGCTACTTCTTGTACCACTTTTTGAAGTAAAACTAAACTCAATTTCATCTGGAGTACCATACATTAAATAGTCCAATTCTTTTTTACTTAAATCTTCTACAGATTTTGTTAAATCTATATCATAATAATCTGCAACTGCTTGCAACATTTGAATATAAATCCCTGATTCATTCATTTTAAAAGTAGCAATTGCTCCATCCATAATACTTTTACTTCTATCTGGAATAACTAAATCTATATCCATTTCTAGCTTAACTCCTAGACCCTTACACTCTTCACATGCTCCAAGTGGTGCATTGAAAGAGAATAATCTGGGCTCAAGTTCTGGAATTACAAAGTCACAATGCTTGCAAGCATAGTTTTCACTAAATATATGCCTAGTTTCATCAACAATATCAATAATTACGTTTCCATCACCTTTCTTCAAAGCTATTTCAACTGAGTCAGTAAGCCTAGAAACAATTTCTGGTTTAATAACAAGTCTGTCTACTATTAATTCAATAGTATGCTTCTTATTCTTTTCTAAAACAATTTCTTCATCTAAATCTCTTTGTTCTCCATTTACAATTACTCTCCTAAATCCATCTTTTTTTAAATCTTCAAATAGTTTTGAATGTGTACCCTTCTGTCTACTGATAATTGGGCTAATAACTTGAATTTTTGATTTTTCTGGAAAACTAAGAATTTTATCAACAATCTCCTCAATCGTTTGAGGGATAATAGGTTCTTTATGAACAGGACAATAAGCAGTTCCAATTCTAGCATACAAGAGTCTTAAGTAATCATAAATCTCCGTTATTGTACCGACAGTACTTCTTGGATTTTTATTTGTAGACTTTTGATCGATACTAATTGCTGGAGAAAGACCATCAATAGAATCAACATCTGGCTTCTCACTATTACCTAAAAACTGCCTAGCATAAGCACTTAAGCTTTCAACATATCTACGTTGACCTTCAGCATAAATTGTATCAAAAGCAAGTGAGCTTTTACCACTCCCACTTACTCCAGTCATAACAATAAACTTATCTTTTGGAATACTTATATCAACATTTTTTAAATTATTTTCCCGAGCACCTTTTACTACTATTTCATTTATTTTCATCATTTCACATCCATATCATATATATTAATTAATTCTAATAAATCATCTTTCCAACACGAAGTTTTTCCTCTATCTATTATAACATAAATTTTAGACATTTTATTAACCAACCTCACTTGCCTACCAACTTTTGTAGCAGCCTCTAAGAGCTTAATTCCATCAATATTATTTCTTGTAAATTCAAGCGTTATCAGTAGCTTTTTTTCTTCAATTTTTTTTAATCCAAAATTATTAATTTTAACATTAAAAAGCACATCTTTCATATATTCTTCTACTTTATTTGGAATCTTTCCATAAATATCACTTATTTCTTCATAAACTATACTATAACTTTCATCATCAGTTATTGTTTGAATTTTTTTATGAATTGCAAGTTTTAAATCATCATTTGAAACATATTCACTTGGAATATGATTTGAATATGCTGTGAGAGGAAGTCTATTTACAATATCAATACTCGCTTCTCCCTTTTTAGTATCAATTACATCTTTCAACATTTTCATATATAGGTCAAACCCAACGGTATCGATAAAACCAGTTTGCTCTGCTCCAAGTACATCTCCTGCTCCTCTAATTGATAAATCTCTAGATGCAATTTTAAATCCACTACCAAGTGATGTGAAATTTTTAATTGCTTCAAGTCTAGCAATTGCAGTAGTAGTTAAAGCTTTAGAAGCATTGTATGTTAAATATGCGTACGCTATATTATCACTTCTTCCTACTCTTCCTCTTATTTGATACAATTGAGAAAGCCCAAACTTATCTGCATCTAATACAATTAAAGTATTGGCATTAGCTATATCTATACCCGTTTCAATTATAGTAGTTGCAATCAGTACATTAAATTCATTATTATTAAAATTAAAAAAAACTTCCTCAATTTGTTCTTTAGTCATTTTACTATTAACTACCTCTGCTCTTACATTTTCTAGCTTGTTTTCAATCAGCTTCTTAATCTTATTTTGAGAAGAAATCATATTGCATAAAATAAATACTTGTCCAGAACGTGAAACTTCTTTTTTTATCGCCTCAAAAACAACTTCATCACTATACTCAATAACATATGTTTGGATAGGGAAGCGGTTTATCGGAGCAGTTTCAATAACTGACAATCCACGAATTCCTAAAAGTGACATTTGAAGAGTTCTTGGAATTGGTGTAGCAGTCAATGTTAAAACATCTACATTAACCTTAATTTCCTTAATTTTCTCTTTGTGTTCTACACCAAAGCGCTGTTCTTCATCTACAATTAGCAACCCTAAATCTTTATATTCAATATTTGAATTTAGTAAGCTGTGTGTTCCTATAATAAAATCTATATGACCAGATTTTAACTTTTGATAAACTTCTTCTTTCTTTTTAGATGTAGTAAATCTATTCAAGATAGCAATATTTATTGGAACATTGCTAAATCTTTTTAAAGCATTTTCATATTGCTGAATAGAAAGTACTGTGGTTGGACATAAATAAGCTACCTGTTTGCTATTATCCATCGCCTTATATGCAGCTCTAAATGCAACCTCAGTCTTTCCAAATCCAACATCACCACATAACAACCTATCCATAGGAGTATTACTTTCCATATCAATCTTAATCTCATTAATAGCCTTTATTTGATCTCTTGTCGGTTCAAATTCAAACTCATTTTCAAAAACTAGAGCATCTACACTATCTTCAGAACAAGCAAAGCCAGAAACGGAATTTCTTTTAGCATAAATATCCAAAAGCTTTTGGGCCATTTCTTCCATTCTTCCACGAATCTTTCGCTTAGTCTTTTCCCATTCAACTCCACCCAAAGTATTTATTTTAGGTTCATAAGTTGAGTCACTACTATATTTTTGAATTAAATTTATTTGCTCAATAGGTACATATAACCTATCCCCTTTTTTATAACTAACTTCAAAAAAATCATTAGAAATCTCACCATTACCTGCTTGACTAACAATAGTTTTTATTCCTTCATATCTCCCTATCCCATGTTTTTCATGAACAATATAATTACCTTTTTGTAACTCCTCGATATCTCTAATTTTTTGAGAAAATTTAAATTTGTTTGAATATTTTTTATATACAATAGTTTTATTAAAAATTGTATAACTATTAATAATGCAAATTTTTCTATCAGAAAAATCAACACTTTCAGCAACATGTGAAATAACAATATTTAGTTTACTATAATCTAGTTCATCTTCACTAGAAACAATTTTATAATCTATCTTTAAATTACTAATAATTGTTTCAACCTGATTTCTAGAGTCAAGAGAAATAACAACTAAATAATTATCCTTTAGTTTATATGTAACAAAGTTTCTTAAATATTCAAAATTATTATTAAAAGAATCAATAACTTCACTCCTATAAAAAACTTTCTCAACATTTAAATTAATATCGGTATCTACACCAACTAAAAAACAATTAAAATTAGACTTATTGAAAACATTTGAAAAATTATTGCTATTCAAATACCTACTATTAATTCTATTATAATCAACAACAATATTATATCCATTTACATATTCATTTATTGTAGAAAAATTTGTCTCATCTTTATAACAATCAGCATTTGGAAAAATTGTAGCACTTTCAATATTTTCAATACTTCTTTGAGTAACTAAATCAAATTTTCTAATTGATTCAACCTCATCACCCCAAAATTCAATTCTAATTGGATTATCAGTATTTTCAAGGTAAATATCTAAAATATGCCCTCTAAAAGAAAACTCACCTGTTTGAGAAACCATACTGACACGTTCATATAGATTTTCTACTAGAAAATTTTCCAAAATTGAAAAAGAAATTTCATTACCTACACTAATTTCAATAATTTCACTTCCATACTTATCAAAATTAATCAAATTATGTAAATAACCCTCAAGAGAAGCTATAACAATATAATTTTCATTTGTCATTAGTTTAGATAAAGTATCAAAACGTTCTTGCATAAATTCTGGACTTATTGCATCTGAATTTTCAAATACAATGCTATCCATTGGAAAAGTTAAAATATTTTTAGTAAGTAAAATAAGCATGTTATATAAATTATTTACATCGGAATTATCATCAACTACAACAAGAATATTATTCTCTAATTTTTTATAACATTCAAAAATATAATTTGCTTTCATATAATTTGTAAGCCCAAAAACACCTACTTGTGTAGATGTTTTTATCTCATTAAAAAAATTATAAGAAACTGCCATAATAACTCCTAATTATATTTTGACCTAAGCGTCAAGAAATCATACTTTACAAAATCTATACAAGCTTCTTTTGCCATTTTTATTTGTGGTATAACCACTTTTAATTCTTCTTCACTAAATTTACCAAGTACATATTTTATTACTGGAATTTGAGAAGACCTACTAATACCAAATTTCAATCTTTTAAATTCATTAGTTCCTAAATGTTGCTCTATAGACTTTATTCCATTATGTCCACCATTACTAGATTTCGCTCTAAATCTAAGTCTTCCAACATCTAAATCTAGGTCATCATAAACAACTAAAATATCATCAATATTAATTTTGTAAAAATCAACTACAGCCCTAACACTTTCACCACTTAAATTCATAAAAGTTAACGGCTTTAAAATTATTACTTGTTCTTGCCCTACTCTAACTTTAGCATAATAACCTTTAAATTTTTCATCGTATCTACTAATACCAAACTCTTTAGCAACTTCATCTACAATAACAAATCCAATATTATGTCTTGTATTCTCATACTCTCTACCAGGATTTCCTAATCCAACAATTAATTTCATAGTTCAACCTCACTTTTCACAGTACTTTCTACAAAATCATTTAATTCCTTAACACTCATTTCACTATATACATTAGCATCAATTGGAGAGTGAATATAAATAATAGCTCTCCCTTTCTTCATTTTCCAAGAGCTTGGATGTAAATCATGTGAATGAGAGATTGAAACAGGAACTATTACAGATTTTTTTCTTGTAGCAACTTTTAAGCTACCAGATTTAAAATCTCTCATAATTCCACTATCTGTTCTAGTCCCCTCTGGAAAAATCACTAAATTTACCCCCTTTTTAAGTAAATCTCCTCCGTCTTTTATCATTTTCATACCTGATTTAACATTTTCACGATCTAAAAACAAGCAATCCATAATTTTCATATAGTGTGAAATTATAGGTACTTTTAAAATGGAGTCTTTAGAAATGAAAGATACTCCATAATTTTTAAATGTTAAAGAAAGTAATGGAATATCAAAATAACTCTGATGATTAGCTACCACCAAAAATCCATTATTTATACTTTTTAACTTGTCATATCCAACTACATCATATTTTATATTTCCAAATTTAAAAACAGAAGAAAAAACAAAGTTTGTTAATTTATAAATTTCATTATAATCCTTCTCATTTCCTCTAACAATATATTTAATATATCTATAAAATACAATAGGAGATACTAAAATTAAATGAACAAAAACTAAAAAATAAATATATAATGCACGCATATAAATTCTCCTTTAATATATGATATAATATAACTAGAAAGGTGATGATAAAATGAATATTGCTTTAATAGCCCACGATAAAAAGAAAGAGAAAATGATTGAGTTTGTTGAAGATTGGCAAGAATTTTTATTAGAAAATACTTTATGGGGTACCAAAACTACAGGAACACTTATTAATGATAATACCAAATTAAATGTTCATTGCTTAAATTCTGGACCACTTGGTGGTGATCAAGAAATAGGTAGTATGATTGCTAAAGGTGAGCTTGATTTAATAATATTTTTTAGAGATCCTCTTACCGCACAACCTCATGAACCAGATGTTAGTGCATTAATCAGATTGTCAGACGTTTATGCTATTCCTACTGCAACAAATTTTACCTCGGCTTCACTAATAATGAAAGCTTTAACTTCAAGTTAAAGTTTTTATTTTAGTAATTTATTATCCCTTCAGTAACTCCAGTAAACTAATTCCAGCACCTGCAACATTAACTGTGATATTTATCAAATCTAGAGCATACTTATTAAAAAATGATTCTTTAACGTGTTCGTCTTGATAGTTAGCAATAAGAGTATCAATATCTCTTTCTAGTATATTATGAGTAATCATTATTTCTTTGTATTTCTTAAGATTATTAACAAAAGAAGTGTTATTTATTGATTGATAATTAATTCCTCCATTTGTTGCTACTTGAACTGGCCCATTTGTTCCATCAATATTAATATTAGATTCTTTTTTTTCAGTTATAGGTATAACTTTATATAAAACAAATGGTCCTTTCGAAATATCATCTTTCATAAAATAATATTTTTTATCTATTAATTCAGATATTATATATTTATATCCCCCTTTGCTAGTTACTTCTTTATTTTGATAATTATCACTTAAAATAAAGCTTTGTTTATTGTCTTCATAATCTTTATATGGAAACCTTAAACCAGTATCTCCGTTATCAAGCTTAAAGAAAGTTCCTGGTATTGATATTTTACTATAATCTGTATTAGCATCTTCTTTCATTTTTTTATTTATATAAATTATATATAATATAAATAGCAGTAGCAATAATATAAGTAAAAATTTCATTTTATCAACTCCTTTTTTATCATTTTATATTAAGCACATGTTATCTATCATAATTCTATTATAACAAAAGTTGTAACATAAGTATCATTGTATGTAATACTAAGCTCAATGTTATATCCTTTATAGTCTACAATAGGCTTTCCTTTATCATTAGATAAGATTGTAATATCACTAAATTTCACTTCATCTATTCCAATTCCAAGCGCTTTAAAAATTGCTTCTTTTGAACTAAATCTAGAAGCAATAAATTTTTGTTTTTTACTATCTTGCAAAGTTTTAAAATATTTCTTTTCAGCTACAGATAAAAATTTTTTACAATACTTTTCATAATTGATTACCTTAAAGCGATCAATACGCTCAGAATCAACACCAATCATAAAATTCATTTTATTTACCCTTTTTTCCCTTAAAATTACCTTTTTCAAGAACATTAGTATCATAACTACTAATCTTACTAGCTTTAATACGCTTTTTTTCAATAGCTAAATTAATCAACTCTTTATATAAATCTAACTTACTCACTCCAGAATAATCCCATAAATAATACGCAAGTGAACCTGGAATAGTATTAACTTCATTAATGTAGACATCATCATTATAAATCATCAAATCAAAACGAACTACTCCTGATAAATTTAACTTTTTAAACGCATCAAGACACATTTTTTGTGCTTTCAATGTTAGTTCTTCATTAATTCTTGCTGGAATATGTCTACCTGTTGAAGCCATTCCTTTTGATTTAGAACCACTCATATATTTACTTTCAAAAGATAAAAAATCTTCGCAAAGAATTTCTTCAAGTACACTAGCCTTAGCATTTTTATAACTTCCAAGTATTGAACAGTTAACCTCCAAAAAATCTGAAATCTTGTTTTCAATTACAACTTTTGTATCATATTTAAACGCCTCATTAAGTGCAGCTTCTAATTCATCCTCACTATCGCAAAATCCAATTCCTACACTACTTCCTAAAGTTGCAGGTTTTAACACAACTGGATATGTAAGACTTTTAACTTGTGCTTTTATTTCATCAACTGACATTGCGTCACTAATATTAATATAGTCTACAACATTAAAATTATTTGCTTTTAAAATATCTTTAGTAAATGTCTTATCTTGACCAATTACACTACCATAATGAGAAGGCCCTGTATACTCAAGCCCTATTACATCTAAAAAACCTTGTAATCTACCATCTTCCCCCATTGCTCCATGCATAGCCAAAAAAGCCAAGTCAATTTGATGTTTTTTTCCAAATAACTTGTTTTCAACTACATATACTTGATTTCCAATACGTTCAAAGTGAACTTCAATACTCTTACTTACAACCTCATCTAAATTTTTATAATTATCAAGTTTTGATAAATTATCGCCAATATAAAATTTTCCATTTTTAGCATAATAAACATTCATAACATCATAACTACTTATTAATTCTTCATAAATTTGCATTGCAGTAATAATACTTATTTCATGCTCTACACTAATTCCACCATAAATTAATCCAAGTCTCATATTTATTCACCCATTGTTTTTTGTACATGATATGCTAGAACTAATAATTCACTACTTAAATCAACATTATGTACAGCTGTTTTTATAGTACTTGCAAAACGTTCAGTAGTAAAGTTTAATATCCCACGTATATTACAATTTGTTAAATTATCAACTACTGTCTGTGCATTTTCGTTATTAACGCAAACAATAGCGATTTCTGCATCATCATAAATTGAACAGCCTTCTCCAAGCTTCTCAATTTTTATACCATTAATCTCTTTTCCAATTAATAATGGATTTGCATCATATGCTTTAGTAATTACAAGACCAAATTCTGCTTCAAAATCATAGTTAAGTAATGCAGTTCCTAAATTACCTACACCAATTAAAATTGCATGCATTGTTTTAATTCCCAATTCTTTCTTAAAAATTTCAACTAAATAATCAACATTATAACCGTATCCTTGCTTTCCAAGTTCTCCAATCATTGAAAAATCTCTACGAATAGTAGAAGCCTGAATATTTAGATAATCAGCAAGCTCTGAACTTTTAACCTTATCTATTCCCAATTTCTGTAACCTTCTAAGACCTTGATAATATATAGGTACTCTTTTATTTGTTGCACTAAAATTATTTATCATTATAACACTCCTCTAACTTTAAATTTGGATTAGCATTAATACCATAATCGCTAAAATCATTTTTTAAATATTGATGATATGCAACAGCACCAATCATTACTGCATTATCTGTACAATATTTTATACTTGGTATAACTAGATCAATATCAATATTAGTTTCTAGCTGATCTCTTAAATAACTATTGGCAGCAACTCCTCCTGCAACAACTAATTGTTTAATATCATGCATTTTAATTGCTTTAGTTGTTTTATCGACCAACTGCATAACTGCCAGTTTTTGAAAACTATAACAAACATCTTCTTCATTAATACTATCTAGCTTCATTTTCGCACTATTAACATAGTTTACTATTGCAGTCTTAAGACCACTATATGAGAAACTATTAAGACTACTATCATATTTATAATTTAAATCAATTTCGCTCTTGCTAAGCTTAGCAAGTCTGTCTATGTGTGGTCCACCAGGATAAGGTAGTTTTAAAACACGAGCTACTTTATCAAATGTTTCTCCAATAGCATCATCAGTTGTTTTAAATAACACTTCAAAATTTAAATCTTCTTTCATATAAATAAGTTCAGTATGTCCTCCACTAACTACCAATGCCATTAATGGAAACTTTAATTCAGATTCAATATTATTAGCATAAATATGTCCTGCAATATGATGGACACCAATTAAAGGTTTATCATAACAAAACGAAAGTGTTTTAGCTGATTCAATACCTACAAGAAGCGCACCAACAAGCCCTGGACCCATAGTTGTTGCAATAGCATCAATCTCATCAAAATCAACACCTGCTTCTTTAATTGCCTTATCAACAACATATGTAATTTGTTCTGCATGTAGTCTTGATGCAATTTCTGGAATTACTCCTCCTGTTTGAGTATGGGTTTTAATTTGTGAAGAAACAATATTACTTAATACAGTTTTACCATTTTCAACAACTGCACAACTCGTTTCATCACAACTTGTCTCAATCGCAAGAATTTTAATGTTTTTCATCATATCACCTACACTTCTGAATCTATTTTTTTTATGTACTTTGGTTTAAATGTATAATAGTCTTCTAAAACACTTAATTTTTTAAAACATTCTATATCAAAGTATGAAAAATCACTAATAATTTTAGTAGAAATATTAATAAATTCTCTCGTAGAAACAACCAGACAATCATCTCTTAAATCACAATATTCAACGACATCTGGGTCTTCATCTACTCCTTCATAAACACTCATATCATCTTTATCTAAAAACCCATAGTAGTATTTGTAACTTCTAGCATCATCTATACCTATTACTTTTCTATTTTCAACAAATAAATTATAAAATAATATTGAGCTAAATGAATAAAGCTCGGTATTTAAAGCATAACTCATAGTTTTAGCTACAGATAAAGCAAGTCTTATCCCAGTAAAAGCTCCGGGTCCTCTTCCACAATATATTTTGACAATTTTTGATTTATCACATGAGTTTTCATCTAGAAATAGTATTAACTCATTTAATAAATATTTTGAAATTTCTCTTCCTACATCAACACGTTTAAAAACATATCCCTCATCTTTTATTAAACCAAGCATAATAAATTCTCTACTTGTATCAATTACTAATTCATAGCTCATAGGAGTTCACCTTACTTTCCAATTCATCTTTATTTACAAAACTCAAAGTTATTTTCCTAGATTCTTCTCCTAAGTGTTCAATATATAACTGAACATATGAATAAGGTAAAAAATTACTTATAAATTCTGGCCATTCAATTACAGTAATACCACTATTATAATAATCAAAAATATAGCTAACATCTTCATCTATACCTTCTAACCGATATGCATCAATATGATAAAGTGAAATATTTTCATTGTGATATTCTTTTGCTAAAGTAAAAGTTGGAGACATGATTTCTTCTTCTATACCTAAAAATTTTGCAAAATATTTAGTAAAAAATGTTTTCCCTGCACCTAAATCTCCATTTAGTAAAATAACATCTCTACTTTTACATAATTTTGCAAACATTTTAGCAACATCAATCATCTCTTGCTTATTATTAACAGTAATTTGCATACAATCACCTCCTAAATATTATAACATATTTCACAAAGGTTTTATATCAAAAATATAAATTTGTTTAAATTTCACAAAAAAAGAATACAATAATAATAATTGTATTCTAAAATCTTAAATTGTCATTAAATCTTTTTCTTTTTTACTACAAATTTCATCAATTAGTTTATTATACTTATTAGTTAATTCTTGAACATCTTCCATAAAAGCTTTTTGTTCATCTTCTCTTAAATCAGATTTTTTTAATTCATCATTTGCATCTTTTCTTGAATTTCTAATCTCCACTTTAATATTTTCCCCAATTTTTTTCACATCTTTAACTAAAGATTTTCTAGTTTCTTCAGTAATTGCCGGAAAATTAATTCTAATATTTTCTCCATCATTATTTGGAACAAGATTTAAATTTGCTTCATTAATTGCAACCTCAATATCCTTTAATGAATTTTTATCAAAAGGCTTTATCAATAATTGTCTAGCTTCTGAAACACTTATTACAGCAATTTGATTTAATGGAGTAGCAGTTCCATAATAATCAGCACTAAGTCCATCAAGCACAGCTGGATTTGCTCTACCTGTTCTTAATTTATCTAATTCACTATTTAATCTTTCAATCGCTTTTTTCATTCTTTCTTCACATTGATTTATAATTATATCACTCATAAAACTCTCCTTTATTTTGTAATTACCGTTCCGATTTCTTCACCTTCAATAACACGTAAAATATTACCTGACTCATTCAAATTAAATACAACGATTGGAATATTATTTTCTTTTCCCATTGTAACTGCAGTAAGGTCCATTACTTGTAATTCTTTTGCAACCATTTCGTCATATGTTAAATTATCAAATTTTTTGGCATTTGCATTTACTTTAGGATCGCTATCGTAGACACCATCAACATAGTTTTTAGCCATTAGAATTACGTCTGCATTAATCTCAGCGGCTCTTAAACAACTCGCTGAATCAGTTGAAAAATATGGAGAACCTGTTCCACCTACAAAAATTACAACTCTTTTGTTTTCTAAATGCTTTAAGGCGCGGCCTCTAATATAAGGTTCAGCAACACGGTTTGCTTCAATAGAAGTCATTACACGATTATCAACGCCCTCACTGTTTAGACCATCACTTATAGCAAGTCCATTCATCATTGTCGCAAGCATTCCCATATAATCAGCAGTAGAACGATCCATTCCAAGCTCACTTGCAATTTTTCCACGCCAAATATTTCCACCTCCAACAACTATAGCAATTTCTACACCTTTTTCATATAGTTGCTTTATTTCCTTTGAAATTTCAAAAATAATGCTTGGATTAATTACATTGTCATCATCAGCTTTAAGTGCCTCACCACTAAGTTTTAGTAACACACGCTTATATTTCATAAGTTCCTCCTTATTATTTTTAAAAAGAACACAAAGTGTTCTTTTACATTCTTGCTTGACTCATTACTTCTTCAGCAAAGTTATCTTCCTTCTTTTCAATACCTTCACCTACAGTGTATGTTACAAACGAAAGAATTTCACATCCTAGTGACTTAGTAAATTGATCCATTGTTTGTTCAGGATTCTTAAAATATTTTTGTTCTTTCAAACAAACTTCCTCAAAATATTTTCTCATTCTTCCTTCAACCATCTTATCAACAATATTTTCAGGTCTACCTTCATTTAAAGCTTGAGTTCTTAAAATCTCACGCTCTGCATCTAAGCTAGCTTGATCTACATCAGCAGAACTAACAAATTTCGCTCCCATTGCAGCAACTTGCATAGAACTTTCACGTGCAGCTTCATAACTATCTCCTTCAACTACTGACAACACAGCAATTCTTCCTCCTTGGTGTAAATAATCACCAAAAGTTTGCGTCGAAGTTTTTTCAATTACTTCAAATCTTCTAAAAGTTAATTTTTCACCAATAATTGCTTGTTTAGTAGCCATATATGTCTCTAAAGTTTCCCCAGCTACATCAATTTTCAATGCTTCTTCCATGTTAGCAGGCTTACTTGCAAGAATAGCATTTGTTACAGTATCAACTACATCTAAAAACATTTCGTTCTTAGCAACAAAATCTGTCTCTGCATTAATTTCACAAATTGCAGCAAAATTACCATCAATAGCAATCTTTGCTAAACCTTCAGCAGCAATACGATCAGCTTTCTTACCAGCAGAAGCAATTCCCTTTTCACGTAACCAAGTTAATGAAGCTTCAATATCATTATCATTAGCTTCTAAAGCTTTCTTACAATCTAAAATCCCTGCTCCTGATTTTTCTCTTAATTCTTTTACTAAATTCATTACACTCATTTTATGCACTCCTTTTTAACTATCCATAGTATATATTATCAAAATACAGTATAAAAATCAATAACAAACGATAAATATACCACTTAAAATAGTTTAATACTCAATAGTTTCACTACCATATGCTATATTACCATAAACTTCCATATTAATAAAAAATTGAAAATGTGGATTATCAAAGAAATTTGATATTTCTTCCAACAAATTTTCTCCTCCATTAGGTTGATACATCGAATCTACCATTGCATAATTAATATTAATACTGCTTAATTCATTGCTTTCATCAAAGCTAAATATATATTGATGTCTAGAACCATTAATAGTATCAGCCTCATCTATCTCCTCGACAATGCACGTAACAACTCGATCCTGAAGACTACAAGTACTAGTGTCTATATCATATAGACTAGTCATTCCATAAGAAATATTGCTCAATTCCACTGACGGAGACTTTAAGTTACTTTCTAACGTGAATTCATTTTCTCCGATGCTTTCAGTTGTTCCAATTAAACTTACATTTCCAGAAGATAACGTTCCAGAATATGTTGTAATACTAGCTCCACCTTGTAAAACACCTGCTGAAAATTCTCCGTTAACACTTCCTTGCTTAGAAGAATCAATACTTTCTATTACGATGTCGTAGTATTCTCTTTCAGTCAACACATTTTCTTCTATATTTGTTGTTTCATCAGAAGAATTATCAGTTGTTTCGCTACTGCATCCAACAAATAATACTAAAGCACTAAATATTAAAAAGATTTTATTCATAAATATCCCTCCACTTCTTAACTATATTATAAAATAATTATAAAGTAAAGTAAATAAAATAGTATAAGATCTTTAATTGTATAGTATTATTTAAACTCTATTTCACTAATATCATTTAATAAATTTTCTAAATACTCAACCGTAGCTTCATCAACATCAGTTAGCGGATTATACTCTACAATATCTATAGATACAATTTCAAAATTTTTATTTATTTCTCTTATTAATTTAATGGGATCTTCTAACTCAAGACCTCCAACTACAGGTGTTGAAACACCTTTTATTAATTTAGGATTTATTCCATCTAAATCAAGTGAAATATGTACTTTTGTAGTAATTTTTTTTAAATAATCAATTGCTTCTGCTAAGCATACGTCAAAAGATTTATTTTTAATAATTTTATCACTATACTCTTTAATATCATATTTTTCTATTAGCTTTTTTTCTTCATTATCAACTGCTCTAATAGCAAAATAAACAATATTTTCTGGTTTAATTCTTTTTTTATTACCTAAATTATTATATTTTTCATCATTAATTCCAAGTAATCCAGAAACTGGCATTCCATGAATATTGCCACTTTCACTAATTTCAAAAGTATTAAGATCAGCATGAGCATCAATCCAAATAAGACCGATTTCTTCCTTAGTAGCTTCCATACTTGCTTTAACACTACCTAATGCCAACGAGTGATCTCCTCCAACTGTAATAACTAAATTCCCATTATTTAAGTCATTTAAATTTTTATTATAAATTTCTAAACTTGCATTATAAACTGTATTATAAAATTTGCAATTTGTTTGCTTCATATCTTCATCACAAAGTTTATGATTTAAATAATCAATCCGCTCAGCTAAATTTGGCTTTAATTTATTAATCATTATGTAGCCATGAGCAATTCCTAATACATTTGCTCCAAATCCTATATCACTCATATTTAATTTTATATTTTTCATATTATATTCTCCTATATTTTTATCCAATATAAAAGAAGAAATGGCTTTCTTCATTTATATCTTACTTATTCTTTATAGCACGCTCTATCTTATGCATAAAATTTCTTTCTAAATTGTATTTCCCCAAATAATAATTAAAGCTTCTCTCACATTCTTCATAAGTCAAACTTTCAACTTCAAGTTCATAATCAACATTTCCATTTGCATAAATATTCTCATCTAGAAAAAGAATGTGATCATCATACTTACAAACAGTTCTATTTGTTGTAAATACATTATAATTTGTAACTTTAGAAAGATTTATGTTATGATCCATCAAATAATCTAAGATGACTTCTGACTCTATAATATTTTCCTCTAACACTCTATCTAACTCACACTTTCCTAGAAAATCACTTACTTCAATATAATAGTATTTATCTTTCTCTTCTACTTTATGCTTAATAGTAATTTGATTACAATGATCTTTCTCTCTAATTCTAAGTGCCATATTATAACTGTTTAACATCTCATCTTCAGTGTCAAAATAATGGTTAATATGCGAATATTGTTCAGACACTTTATTTTCACTTAAAATTATATCAAATAACTCTTTAGAAACTAGTGCTTTAAATTCTATCTCTATATTTTTCACTACCCTATACTCCCTTCCATTTCAATTTTAATCAATTGATTTAACTCAACTGCATACTCCATTGGTAACTCTCTTGAAAATGGTTCAATAAACCCCATTACAATCATTTCTGTAGCTTCTTCCTCGCTAAGACCTCTACTCATTAAATAAAATAACTGATCTTCACTAACCTTAGAAACGGTTGCTTCATGTTGAATAGTAGAAGAATCATTTCTTACAATATTTGTTGGAATAGTATCACTTTTACTAAGAGCATCTATTATAATAGTATCACATTCAATATTGGAAGTAGCGCCAATTGCTTTACTACCGTGACTAACAATTCCACGATACGTAACATTTCCACCTCCTTTTGAAATTGATTTAGAAATTATTGAAGATTTCGTATTTTTTCCCAAATGAATCATTTTTGCTCCTGCATCTTGCACTTGATTATTCGAAGCAATTGCAATAGAAATAGTTGTTCCTTTAGAACTGTCTCCTTGCAAAACACAAGCTGGATATTTCATTGTAACTGCACTTCCAATATTTCCATCTATCCATTCCATGCTAGCATTCTCCATGCATTTTGCACGTTTGGTAACTAAATTATAAATATTATTAGACCAATTTTGAATAGTTGAATAACGACATTTACCATCTTTTAAAATAACAATTTCAACAACAGCAGCGTGTAAACTTGCACTTGAGTATGTAGGTGCAGTACAACCTTCTACATAATGTACATCTGCTCCTTCATCAACAATAATCAAAGTTCTCTCAAACTGCCCCATATTTTCAGAATTAATTCTAAAATATGATTGTAAAGGTCTTTCTAATTTTGCTCCCTTAGGCACATAAATAAAAGTTCCCCCACTCCATACAGCTCCATTTAAAGCTGCAAATTTATTATCTGTATATGAAACAACTGTATTAAAATATTTTTTAAAAATCTCTGGATATTCTCTTAATGCAGAATCTGTATCTAAAAAAACAATTCCCTCTTTAGATAATTCATCCATCATATTATGATATACAACTTCACTTTCAAATTGAGTATGTACTCCAGATAAATATTTTTGCTCAGCCTCAGGAATCCCAAGTTTATCAAATGTCTCCTTAATTTCTTCAGGAACTTCATTCCAATCACTAGCATTATTACCACCTGGTTTTACATAATACGTAATTTCATCAAAATCAATAGCACTTAAATCATCTGCTCCCCATGTTGGAAGCTCCATTTCTAAATATTTCTTATAAGCATTCAATCTAAATTCAAGCATCCATTCTGGCTCATTTTTTAAACTTGAAATTTTTCTTACAACTTCTTCATTAAGTCCTTTTCCAGTATCAAATGCATTTTTTGTTTCCGTAACAAAACCGTACTGATATTCACCACTGATTACATCAAAATCATTTTTATTCATCACTATCCTCCTCAAGAATCTTTATGGCACCCTCCCAAGGTAATAATGCACATTTAATACGATTTGGTTGCATATAAATTGTTTGAAAAACATTTGCTTCCTCAAGAATTTCTTTGTCGTATTCTTTTTCAAAAATCATATTATTATAATTATCAATAATATCCTTAGCGTCTGCTATTGATTTCCCTATTAGAAGTTTACTCATAATAGAAGCTGCTGCAGTAGAAATAGTACATGCTTCTCCATCAAAACGAATATCTTCAATAACTCCGTTTTCAATTCTAGCTTGCACGTAAATATCATCCACACAACTTTCACTATCCATATGAACTTTTTTATATGAATCGTCCTCAACTAACCCCCGGTTAGAAGGCTTCTTGTAATTTTCTAAAATAATTTGTCGTTGAAAAGATGTATCATCAAATATATCAGTCATTTTATCACCCCTTTACAATATTAATGCACTTTGACTATTGCATTTACTTACAGCATCCACAAAGAAGTCAATCTCCTCTTTCGTATTGTAAAAACCAAAGGAAGCACGACATGTAACTCTCACATCCAAAGCATTGTTAAGTAACTTTGCACAATGATCCCCTACACGTACTGCAATACCAAATGTATTCAAATACGACGCAACATCCTGTGGAAAAACCCTTTCATCTCCATCATAAACATTAAAAATCACTACACTATTTTCACTATGTTCATTATATATTTTTATATTTGGTAGTTCTTTTAATTTTAACAGTGCATACTTTTTTAACCCTTTTTCGTATTCATTGATGTTATCCATACCAATATTACTTAAGTAATTGATTGCTGCTCCCATTCCAAGCACTCCTGCAATATTTTGTGTTCCTGCCTCAAACACTGTAGGAACATTTTTATAGCTTACGCATAAATTATTATCAAATCTAGCATTCATCCCTCCGCCTTGATTATACGGTGCCATTTTCTCAAGTAATTCATACCTTCCATATAAAACTCCAATTCCTGTTGGACCACACATTTTATGTGCTGAGTAAACATAAAAGTCACAATCTAGTTCTCTTACATCTACTTTTTTGTGTGGTATGGCTTGCGCACCATCAATCATTGTATATATGCCATTTTCTTTAGCGTATTTACAAATACTTACAACATCACGTGTGTCAGCAACTGTGTTTGTAACATGTGCACATGCTATAAGTTTTGTATTTTGAGTTACCACTTTTTTTATATTTTCTAAAGTTAGTTCATTATGTTCATTTAAAGGACAAAATACTATTTTAAGCCCTAATCTATCTGCTAAACTATACCATGGTAATATATTACTTGCATGCTCTGCATAATTTAATATTATTTCATCTCCTGTACTTAAGTGACTTTCAAAAAAACTTCTTGCAACTAAGTTTACTCCCTCAGTTGTTCCAGCAGTGAAAACCACCTCATTTTTATCACAATTAATGAAATTTGCCGTATCCTTACGCACATTTTCATATTTAACATCTACTTTATGACTTAGCTCATAATCTCCACGATGACTATTTGCACTTAGCTTTGCATAATAATTTACTATTTCTTCTATTACTACACTCGGTCTCAATGACGTTGCTGAACTATCAAAATATACTAATTGCTTCCCTGCCATCTTCTCTTTTAAAAT
The DNA here is from genome assembly GCA_047973085.1 of Bacilli bacterium. Lineage (GTDB taxonomy): Bacteria > Bacillota_I > Bacilli_A > JBKEDG01 > JBKEDG01 > JBKEDG01. Next base: position 36,792 of record JBKEBI010000070.1, read on the forward strand.
AGGAAAATCTTCTCTTACTTTATAAACATCAAAATTTGACATTATATCACCTCCTTAAGAAGTTTTTCTGCTGCTTCCCATGGCAATAACGCACATGGCACTCTACTAGGTTGTGAGTGAATATTCTTAAAGACATTTGCTTCTTCAAGTAAATCGCTATCATATTCTTTTTGCTGTACCATATTATTATAATTATCAATTATAAATTTCACTTCTTCCACCGTTTTACCCATAAATAATTTTGTCATAATTGAAGCAGTAGCAGTTGAAATGGTACAAGCTTCTCCATCAAAGCGAATATCTTCAATAATTTCATCTTTAATTTTAATTTGTACATAAATATCATCAATACAACTTTCATAATCCATATGAATTTGCATATATGTATCATCATCTACTAAACCTCTATTACTAGGTTTTTTATAATTTTCCAAAATAATTTCTTGCTGATATGATACATCATCAAATAATTCCTTCAGAACTCCCGGTTCTGTAATGTCTTGTCAAAGACCTGTTTTACATGCTGTTTTTTCCATCTTCTTCTCCCAAATATTATATTATATATTTTTGTTACTCGTATATTATAACACAATATTTTTAATTTTTATAATTACTGTAAAAAAAACAATATAAAAATTATAAAAATCTATTTAAACATGTAAAACATTTTGAATTTCTTCTATTACTAAATCTTTCATATTTTCTTCACTAATATTAGTAGTTACACTAAGTAAAAATCCATTTATTAAAAGTACAAGACACTGCTCATAGCTTAATCCACGTGACTGCATATAATACAATTCATCTTCATTAATCTGACCTACTGCAGCAGCATGGCTTGCTTCAACATCATACTCATCAATCAACAAAACTGGATCACACTCAGCTATCGCATTTTCACCTAAAACAATTGCTTTAGTATCTTGGTGACACTTACTTAAACTACAACCCTTTTCAATAAAACCTGTAGTATTATTTACATACTTTCCACCACTTAAAATTACACTTCTACTTATTGCAGTACTACTAGTAACTTTATTTAAATGCTTAGTATTAATAGTAAACTCACTCTTTGTATCATTTAAATTTACGCATGCTGTTTTTAAATTATATTCAGCGTATTCTCCATTTAAACTAGTATCAAATTTATTGACTCCATATTTACTTAAATTAATAAAGAACATGTTATATAATGCATTACTTGCAACTGTACTAGTGAATTTATTATTATTACTATTTTTTTGTATATAAATCATTTCAAAATTAGCATGATTTTTTACATTGATTTCATAACATAACTCTGCCTCTGTAAAATTAAATGTTACAAAAACTTTAGCTTTAACATTATCCTCAACATTAATTTTCATATTATCAAATTTATCTTCAACATTTAAAAACAATGTTTGACTATTAGTTAAATTTACTTCTAAACACTCACTAAAACTTATACTATCATTACTAAACCCTTTAACTACACTAAGACTATTCATTAACAAACAAATCCTTTGTTGCACAACTTCCTATCGAAATGCGTTGATTTGATTTTTCATCTTTAATTCCTAGTTCTTTTTTTATCCAGTCATATCCTTCATTTTCAACTTTTAAAGCAAGTTTACTATCTCCAGACATAACAATTTTTCCATTTAACATAATATGTACAAAATCAGGTTTAATATAATCAAGAAGTCTTTGATAGTGAGTAATAACTAAAAATCCAATATCTTCACTGCGTTCTTTAGCCATTGACATAACGTTTTCACCAACGATTTTTAAAGCATCAACATCAAGTCCAGAATCTATTTCATCAAGAATTGCAATTTTAGGTTCTAAAAGTTTCATTTGTAAAATTTCATTACGTTTCTTTTCTCCACCACTAAACCCTTCATTTAAGAATCTGTGTGCTAAATCGCTATTCATCTTTAAATCATCAACAGCATTTTCCATCTTTTTTATAAAAGTGTAAAGACTTGTGTTTTCTTCAGACTTAGCGTTTAAAGCTGCTCTCAAAAAATCAGAATTGGTAATTCCACTAATTTCTTGAGGATATTGCATTGCTAAAAATATTCCTTTTCTAGCACGTTCATCTACGCTCATCTCTATAATAGATTCATCATTTAGTATTATACTTCCGTCTGTAACCTCATATTTAGGATGCCCCATAACAACAGAAGAAAGTGTAGACTTTCCTGTTCCATTAGGCCCCATTACTGCATGAATTTCACCTGCATTAATTTCTAAATCTATTCCTTTTAAAATTTCTTTATCATCTATCTTGGCACACAAGTTGTTTATTTTAAATTTAACATTGGACACAAATATCCCTCCTCTACAAAATATATTTTATCAGATTTCCATATGATTTAAAAGTATTGTACACCTTTTTGCATTTTTTTTTATAAAATTGTATTGAGATAACTCAATTAAAGTGGTAATATATATTGTGAGGTGAAATTTATGAATCAAAAACGAAAAAATATTATACTAGTGTTAGTAGCTTTAGTTGTTACTAATTTAATTACACATTATGCTTCAAGTGGGCAAGATTCAAGACTGGGGAAAAAGACTACTGTTGTGATTGCTAGTGTTGACGGAAAAGAATTTACATCAAATGATATCTATAACTCTTGGAAAAGTGATGGACAAAGTTCTACTACTATCAATTCATTAATTAATTCTGTTGATAGTTATATTTTAAATGATAAATATGAAGATAGTGAAGAAATTGCAGAAGAACTAGATACTCAAGTAAAACAAGCAAAAGCTTATTATGAAGATCAGGGACAAGACTTTGATGAATTACTTAGTCAAAGTGGTATGACTGAAGATTCTTGGGAAGAAATGTTAAAACTTCAAATACAAACTCAAAAAGAAACTCAAAGCTATGTAGAAAGTATTGTAACAAAAGACCAAGTTCAAGAAGCATATGATGCTGATGAGGTAAAAGTTAGAACTAGTCAAATTTTATTTAAAGTGGAAGTTAGTGAAGACACAGCTGTAGCTGATGTTGAAGCAGAAGCAAAAGCAAAAGCTGATGATGTTTATAAATTGCTGACAGAGGAAATGGAAAACAGCGAAGATAAGCAAGCAACTTTTGCAAAATATGCAAAAGAATATTCAGAGGATGTCGACTCAAAAGAAAATGGTGGAGATGTAGGATTTTCAAATAGTGAAGACAGCGCTTATCAAGAAGCAATAAAAGATCTTGAAATAGATGAATACACAGAGGTTGTTAAAACTTCATACGGATATGCTATCATTATGAAAACAGATGTTCAAGAAAAGAAAAGTTTAGATGATGAAGCTGTATATGAAAAATATCAAACTCAAGTGGCTGAGCAAATGATTGAAGAAAATTCAAGTTATTCTCAACTAGCATTAATAGAACTAAGAAGTTCATATGGACTTAAATTTAAAGATACTGATTTAGGTGAGCAATACAGTACAATTGTAGAGCAAACTAACGCTCAGTTTGAAACTACAGAAACTGAGTAAATAAATACCTTATACTAAAAATACCTCATTATTTAAAGAATAATGAGGTATTTTTTTAATATACTACAGCACCACTTTTAGCAATACTTTCCAAAATATTTAATTCATCATCTAACTCTGCTGATAAAATCATCCCTTCACTTAATTCCCCTCTCAATTTGACAGGTTTTAAATTTGCAACGATAACTACGTTTTTCCCCACCAATTCTTGAGGATTATAAAATTGTGCTATTCCACTACAAATTTGTCTTGTTTCATTTCCTACTTTTAGTTTAAATAATAATAACTTATCAGCATTTGGATGTTGTATACACTCAACTACTTCCGCCACTCTTAATTCAATTTTATCAAAATCGTCAATTGTAATTTCTGCTTTCTTATTTTCATCTACATTACTCATTTTTTCAAGCTCCTCTTCTATATTTAATCTTTGATATATAATACTTGGTTTATTAACCAAAAATTTATTATCTTTTTCCAAAGTGACTCTCCTATAGTTAGAATTAGAATCAAATTGAAATTGTTTATCTATTTCTATGGAAGTCTCATTGATAAATGGTTTTACTAAAATTGAAACATTTCTTAAACTTTCCACAAGATTGTATAAAACGTTCATTAATTTATCCTTATCTTCTTTTACTAGTACCCAAGGCATTGTTTCATCAACAAATTTATTACATCTAGAAATAAACTTCCATACAGCTTGAAGCGCTCGTTTAGTGTCATATCCCTCCATTGAATTATGATACTCATCTAAAACTTCATTAAACACTTTCCACAAATCAGCTTCTACATCGATCTTAATACTCTCATCATATGTAATTTCTGAGTCAAAGTATTTAAAACACATACTAGCAGTACGGTTTACAAGGTTACTTAAATCATTTACTAAATCATAATTATATCTTTCTATAAATCTTTCTAAAGTAAAGCTTCCATCATTTCCATTTGCAAGCTCAGTTAATAAATAATATCTGACAGGATCTACTCCATATACTTCAGTGTAATCTTTTGGATAAACAACATTTCCAAGTGATTTACTCATCTTGTCATCACCCATCATAATAAAACCATGTGTCATAATGCTATCTGGTAATTTTTCATTTAATGCCATTAACATAATTGGCCAATATATCGCATGAAATCTAATAATATCTTTTCCAACAATATGTAAAACTTCTCCATTATTCCAATATTTTTCATACAAATCATTATTAGGATAATTTAGAGCAGAAATATAATTTGATAATGCATCAATCCAAACATATATAATGTGTTTAGGATTACTTGGAACCTTAATTCCCCACTCAAAGCTAGTTCGAGTTACACTTAAATCTTCAAGACCGTTAGATAAAAATGATAAAATTTCATTCCTTCTTGATTCAGGCATAATAAAATTCTTATTTTCATTGATGTGCTTTATCAATCTCTCTTCATACTTTTTTAAATTTAAAAAATAGCTTTCTTCACTAATTAATTCCGTAGTTCTACCACAATCTGGGCATTTTCCATCTTTTAGCTGTGAATCTGTATAAAAGGATTCACATCCTATACAATAATTACCATTATAAGTTGAAAGATAAATATCCCCATTATTTAAAAGTTTTTCAAATATTTTTTGTACTACTTCTTTATGCTCTACATCAGTTGTGCGAACAAAATAATCATTGCTAATTTGCAAATGCTCAAATAAACTTTTAGCTTCATTAGATAATGTATCTACATGTTTTTGAGGTTCAATATTTAATTGCTTTGCCGTTTCTTCAATTTTTTTCCCATGCTCATCCATTCCAGTCATAAAGAAAACATCATTTTCTTTTAACCTATTATACCTTGCTATTGCATCAGCATAAATAATCTCATATGCACTTCCTATATGCAAACTACTATTTGAATAAAAAATTGCTGTAGAAATAAACTTATTCATAATTTCCTCCTAATAAAAAAATCCTTAAATTAATAAGGACGAAAATTCGCGGTACCACCTTAATTTACATAAAATCTAATTTATGCATCTCAAATCTTTAACGCAGATATACGCATGAACTTACATATCAACCCATGTACTCCAAAGCCATTTTCATTATACTACTTTCATTTGTTTTCACCAAGCACAAACTCTCTGGGCAAAGCACATATAACTACTCTCTTCTTCAACGTATTCTAATTTTAACATATAAATATCACAATTTCAATATTTTACTATTTACAATTAATTTTTTTAGTAACTATTATAGCTTCATCATTTACCACATCAAACATCATTTTATCAATTATTCTAGTTCGTTTAAAATTATATTCAAATTTTTCAGTATTTGTAATTATAATTCTATTTTTTATCTCACTTAAAACTTTACTATTTACATCTCTGTAATAAAAACTTTTATAAAAATTACCCGAAACAAAATCATCATATATAAGAACTACATCACTTACACAAACCTTAGAAAAATCTCTTAAATATAAATAATTATCTTCCTTTGAAATAGCAAATTTTTTTTTAGATGGTTTTAAGTGTGATAAATAATTTTTAAATTCGACAACATCATTTCCATATAAACATATACCTTCTCCTATCAAAAAATCTGTTTTACTCTGTTTTTTATAAAATAAAGTAAAGAGTTCCCCAGGATCGCTAACAGATAACATAAATTTATTATCAAATATCTTTATTAATCTAGATAACCTTCCTGATATGCCTAACGCAGTAATTATAATTCTTATATTGTCATATCGTCTGTAGCCACACTCTTCAATAAAACTTAGTAATAGTTCTGAGGTAAATAATTCAAAACCGTCTATAATGAAGTATGTATTTACTTTCAAAGTTTTTGCATAACTAATAAATATTTCAATTTGAGTATCAGTATCAACATAAATATCCACTTTATTTATAAAACTATCATCTTTCCCAAAATATATTATACATCCATCAAATTTACTTATAATAGTTTTGATAAGCTCACTTTTCCCACTTTGCATTTTTCCTATAATAAGATAATTATCATGTGAAATTTCATATTCTGTAAAGTTTTTTCTATCACTAAAGTTAAGTAAAACTTTATTTGATTCTTCAACTGGAAAACTTTTCCATATAACATAATCTGTTTTTTGATACTTTAGATTTAAATTAAAAATGTTGTCATTAAGAATTGTAGTACTGAATTCATCAGCTCCATTTATTACAACATTACTTTTTTTAAAGTCAAGGCAATTGAATACCTTAATGTACGTATTATAATTATTGACAGACACAATTGCCTCGCCAGAAAAACTAAAATATGCAGCTTCTTTACTACCAATAACCTCGATGCTGTCTTGAACTGAATTTACTTTTAAACATATCTTATAATTAATATTACTCTTTAACTGCTCTGTCAATATTCCTGAAGATTTTTGTAAAGATAATATTAAAAAAATACCTAAACTTCTTCCTACTCTTGCTATTGATTCAATTTCTTCTATAATATTTCCTAGATTTTTTTTAACTTCAGCAAATTCATCAATTATAATGAACAACCTTGGCAATTTAAAATGATTATTGATTTCATTGTACTCACTAATTCCATACTTACTAAAAAGCTTTTGACGATATATCAATTCACTTTTAATAGAAGCAAGAACATTTTCATAATTTCCACTTAAATTTGAAAACACTGAAGCAATATGTGCAAGGGATATGACCTTTGAAATCAACGAATCTCCTTTAAAATCAATTATCCCAATTACTGCTTCTTCGGGTGTATAATGTAGTGCAATTTCCATAATTATCTGCAGTAGTAAAACACTCTTCCCACTTCCTGTCATTCCAACTATTAATCCATGTGGGCCTTTATTTTCTATATCTAATACGTAATTTTCACTTAATCTTATTCCAAACTTAATAAAATTAATTTTTTTACTACTATTAAAAATTATTTTTTTCTCGTAAATATATAAAATTCTTGAATTCAAAGTAATATAACTATATAAATAGAAAACCCCCGTTTTAGTTATAAATCTATTTCTAAATAAATTATTTACTTCAAGTATATCATCTGTCATATCTTTAACATCTAAATAAATTACCTTGTTATCATTCATGAAATTACTTAAGTTTATATTAACATTACAAACAATAATACATCCCTTAAAATTTTTATAAAAAGAAAAATTATTCATACTGTAATATTCAGCATTTACTATAAAATCATAACGACTAAAATTTCCTATAAAAATTATTCTTTGGTAAAAATCACAATTTATTATTGATAATAATAAATTATGTAAAAACAATGTAGCATATTTGCCCACAAAAGTAATTTGCTTCAAATAAATTTTAAAATGAAAACTTCCCAACTCTTTAACTTTTTGTGTAAAATGGATTTTCAAATTTTTCTCAGTAATTCTTGCATTAACATTAATTGGTTTTAATATATAGCCAATGCACATATTTTTTTGTTTAATTAGTTTAAATTCAGTTATTAAATAATTTTTACGTAAATCTTTTTTTATTATTAAAAATAGCTTATTGAGAGCTAAATCAAAATTTTGCTGAACAAATCTATTATAGTATTCAACTTTCCTCTTTTGTTTAAAATACATTACTAAAGAGGCACTAACAGTTGAAATACTGCTAGCTAACATAAAAATAATCATGCTACTTCTTCTTGTAAAAAAAGAGAGTAAAATCATTACTACCACCATTATTACGGGAGGAATAATATATCTTGAAATATTTTCTTGAAACAATTGAAGCGTATCATTGTAGTTAAATTCATAATCAAACTTACTTTCATAATCTTTTTTGATTGTATCTAATTCATTATATATAAAATAAGAATTTCCTTTATATTTTCCTTTTTGATTTAAGAAAACTAAGTTTTGATCAATAATAAACTTATAAACTCCCGTACAAATACTTAGAGATCCATTAAAATAAAATTCCCCTTGTTCATAAAATTTGTTTTCTACATAAACTGGAGAGGTAAATTTAATATATTTTTTCTCTAAATTTATTTCTACATCGGATGTTGTAAGAATAATTTCATTAAGTTTAAACTTCTCTTTTTTAATACAAATCCTATTTCCAATACATCCAATTACATAAAAAAATAAGTATTTTTCAATATAGTAAAGTTTATTTAATTTAAAATTATTTTCAAAAATAAAATTAGAAGTTAATTTTTTATTGCTAATCATAATAAAAAGTTTATTATTTATTATATTCAAATATGTTTTTTTATCTTCTTTTATATAATATTCAAAATAATAATCTTTTACATATATTCTTATAAATACTTGACTCATAGAAAGATAACATCTCCAGTTCTAATATCAGTATCATAAATTAGCTTGCTTACATCATAGTAGCAATCATTAAATAAGCTATAAACATACTTATTTTCTACTCCAAAAATTTTACATATTTCAGAAATTGTAGCAAAAATATTGCAATCTATGCAATATTTTTTACCATCCACAATAGCATCAATAAATATTCTATCCAAGAATTGTTTTATCGACTTCAGAAATAGATTCTGCTGTATGTTTAATTACTCTACTAGTTTCTAAGATAACTTCTTTTAGTCTTAAAATTGATGGCTTTACCTCTAAATAATTTTTTTCAAATTTATTTGCTGAAGCTCCTTCCCAATATGTTTGTAATTCAATAAGCATATTATCCAAATTTCTCACCATTTCTTCAACATTATCTGACTGCCTTTCATATTTAATTGCAACTGCTAGCATCTGTTCCACATCTAATTTAATTCTACTCATTTTATCATCTCCTCACTAAATATGTTCTGTATTATTATTTCATTTCCTACAAAAAAAAGAAGTTATATATAACTTCTAATCAAAAGTAAGTAAAAACTCACCTACTGCACCTTCCTCATTGGTTTTATTTAAAATAATATTTCCAACACTTTTTAATTTATGAGTAGCGTTTTTCATAACCACCCCATTGTTACATTCTTTAATCATTTCATAATCATTATTTGCATCACCAAATGTATAAATATCTTCATTTTTAATACCATATAACTTTGCTACTTCACAGACTGCATGCCACTTATTAGTATTATCAGGATTTACCTCAATATATGATTCATGATAGTTACCATCCCAACTATTGAAATCTTGCTCTGGAAATTTATTTTTTATATCTTTTCTAACTTTTTCTACCATATTATTGCGAACTATTAATGCAATGGAATTTACATTTATGTCATTATTTAATTCTTTTACATCAACTCCGCATCCAGTCATCATTAACTTTTCAATAACCAACTCATGATATTTGTGAACATATATTTGATTGTTCGCATAATAATATATATTTTCAATGTTATCATGTATAGTAGGTGATAAAATATACTCTATTAATTCTTTCTTAACACATCTGCTCCACCCAATATAATTTCTATTGCTTGGATTATTTAAAATAGAGCCGTTAGATGTAATTAAAAATGTATCCATATTTAATTCATTATAAAAATTTATGCATGCACATTCTGCTCTACCAGTAGCAATAACCACTTTATGTCCAAGTGACGTTACATGTTTGACCCCTTCAATTGTTTTGGGATGAAGAGTAACAAAATTTAATAATGCAGTTCCATCTAAATCAATTACAAATAGTTTCGTATTTTTCATTTTATTCTCCTATCTTTACAGCCAAAATATATGGCGAATTTACCCTGTTAATAAATTGATATTTTAATACATCATGCTTTTTATCAATCTTTGATAAAAACTTTTCTAATTCTCTTGCTTCTTCACCTTCATCATGACCAGTATAAACAACTATAACAATTATTCCATTCTTAATTATAGACAGCAACGACTCTACTGCTTTAATAGTAGAATTAAAATTAGTTGTAATGGCGTGATCAAAATTTGGTAAATAACCTAAATTAAAAATTGCTCCACTACATTCAGTTACAAAATCTCCTACTCTTTCATGTGAAGCCAAGATTAATTCATAATTACTATAGTCCCCTAATTTATTTCTTGTAGCTTCAACCGCTATTTCTTGTATATCAAATCCATATACATATTTAAAGTTCTGGCACAAGAATAATGTATCATGTCCATTTCCAATAGTGGCATCTACAACAATATCTTCTTTTTTTAAATTTTCAATCAGTAATTGTTTTGAAAAACTTAAAACATTTTTCATTCTTTTCCCTCGCAAACTAATTTACCTTGAAATGTAAAATTATTTTTTTGATATTTATCTATTTCATTTAAAGTAATAAATTTTTTATTAACCCATTGTGGAGCAACTAACATTTCTTGTGGTACATCTCCTCCAATTCTAAAAATGACTACTTTAGAAGGAATTAGTTCTAGCTGCTTACAAGTAATATCAACAAATTCTTCTCTACTTAAAACATTAAAATTATTTTCATTATATAAATACTCTAAAGCAGTTCCTTTTATTATGTGCATCATATGGATTTTAACTCCATCTACTCCAACATTTACAATATCTTTTATAGTATTCAACATATCATCTTCTGTTTCATTAAAAATTCCATTTATAATGTGAGTACACACTTTTATTTTTGCTTTTCTCAATTTTTTTACACAAGATATATACTCATTAAAAGTATGTCCTCTATTTAAAAACCTTGCAGTTTCATCATTAGTTGACTGCAATCCAAGTTCTATCCAAAAATCACACCTTAATGATAATTCTTGAAAATACGTAATCATTTCATCACTAATACAATCTGGTCTAGTCGCTATATGTAGCCCAACTACATTATCTTGTTTTAAAATTATTTCATAATATGTTTTTAACTTATCTAAACTACCATATGTATTGGAAAATGCTTGAAAATATCCAACATAATAAGAATCAGGCCATTTTTTTAATCTTTGATTCTTTATTTGATTAAACTGTTTTACTAGGTTATCACGAGGGTTACCAGCAGTTTCTCCACTACCTTCACTACTGCAAAAAATACACCCCCCACTACCTTTAGTTCCATCTCTATTTGGACAAGTAAAATCAGCATTTAAATTAACTTTAAATACTTTTTTACCAAATTTACTCTTAAAATAGTAACTTAGAGTATGATATCTTTTATTATCACTTGAATACATAAACATACAATCACCATCTTAATTATACACAAAAAAACTATAAATATCAAAAGAAAATAAATTAAAAAGAGTTAACTTCGCTAAAAGTTAACCCCATACAGTATAAACTTAATTCATTGCATAAAATGCCTTTAATTCACTAAAATATAAATTTAAATTTTCAACTATATCTTCAAGCTCTAGCTCATTTTCATCAGCTGAGTTAAACTTTGATAAAGTATTTTTTTCTACATTATACAAGTATTGATTATAATATATTTCTAATTCTAATTCCTCAGTATTACACTCATCAATACTACAATCAACATAAATTTTTTCTTCAATTAAAAGCGTATATTCATGATTATTATATATACTTATTATAAATTCAGTTTCATCATTATTTATTTTAGTAATAAAATTAGTACTATTATTTAAATTTTGATCATAGTCCTTTGAAAAATAATATGTTTCAATGGGATTTTCTACTTTATCATATTTATTTTCAATTGTTTCCTTACTAACTTTTACAAATGAATATTTATTCATAAAAGTACTGGGTTCATATATGCTATAAGAATTTGCATATGCAACTTCTTCTAAATCATCTATTTCTCTTTTTTCATTATAGATATAATTTAAAACCTCTATTCTAGAATCAGTTTCTGTTTGACTAACGTCACTGCTATTTTTAGTGCTGAGCACATAAAATCCGACTGCTAATAAAATAAAAGCTACTACCAAACCTTGTATAATTATCATTTTTTTATTAATTTTTTTCATTTAGTTTAGTCCCCATTTCAATTTTTATCCAAATATACTTTAACATATTTTCACAAAAATAACAAACAATCCGTCTAATTAATTTAAATCATTGATTTTAATAATTTCTTAACATATAATAATATATAGATATATTTGGAGGTTAAAATGACTGACTTTAATAAAGTAGAATTTATAACAAATAAAAATATAAAATACCATGTAACATTACTAACAAATTTATTTTTTGGTATGTTTGGAGTTCATCGTATTATAAATAAGAAATTTATTAGCGGATTTATTATGCTTGGAATCGGCGTTTTTTCATCAATTTTATGGTTGATATCACTATTTGTTGATTCAACACTATTTACAACGATAACAATAGGATTTAATCAGCAATAAATATGTGGAAACTAATTGATTTATCCTTAATATTAACAAAAAATTTTAAGAATAAAAATGGAGAATATATTACTATCAACAAGCCCTTTTGGAAAATTTGGAGTAATATTTTATCAATCTGCATAATTATCCTTTCACTTTTGATTACTAGCATTGCTGGATTTGTTATAGTTATTAAAAATGTTACATACAATAGTAAGTATATAGCTGAAGAAGTAGAGGCATGTTTAAATGATCCAGAAAATGTAAACGTACTAAAAAATGAGAAAGCTATAGCTTCATTTTTTGAAAATAAGGGATATGATGAAATAGAAAGTAGTTTCCCTTATGAAAAAAAATTTCAGAATAAGATTGATAAAGATATTTTTTTAGAGTTTTCTTACTATATAAACTATGATAAGACAATTACATGTAATGTTAGAATGTTATATACTGCTGATGAAGATTATATAGTAACACTATACCCTATTAGTTCTGAATCCGACTTTTCTAATAAGTCGAGTATTTATGTAAACTTAAGTGCAAGTTATGATGAGTATATAGTCGTTCATGCAAATCCAAACGAATTAGTTTACATCTCCGTAAATAATGGTAGTGATTATGAAAGTATTTCTAATAATAAATTTGAAAATAAGTATGAAAAAGAATATAACTTAACAATCGATGCTATTGATATTTTTACAATAGAATACTCTAATATTATTAAATAAATATACAATATCTTGATAAAAGATTCTTCCATACGAAGAATCTTTTAAATTGTTTCATCTAGTTTTATACTACAAATAATAATATATCCTTTATTTATAATGCACTCTAATTCAAAACTATCCTCATATATTAATAAACTATCTTCTTTTAATATATTATACTCAACATTATTAATAATAACTCTACAATCCTCACTAGCATAAATAATATAGTGATTATAGCTATTAAATAACATTTTAAAGTTATTTTTTTTAATTTGCATATCACATTCTAAATTTTTTTTACAAATTAAATTAAAATCAATACAAATTCCTTTACTATTTGTTTCTACATCTCCATCAAATTTATATGGTACTAAAGGAGAAATAATGGTGTCATTTAAGGTAATACTATTGTCAAGAGTTGTAATAAATCTTTGGTAATTATTATATTTAGTAAACTTTGAATCTATATTGACTGTTGCACTAGAAATACGATAAATAAAGTTTTGATTAACAACTTGTGCAGAATTTGGATAAATAGTTATCTGACTAGTTTCTCCCCCTACCCACTTTGACTTAATATAATCATTTTTATAAACTTTCAGTATATTCATATTAATCTCCTTTAAATTTAACCTGTTTCAAGAATTATACCATATAATAATATTTATTAATATATAACTATATAAAAAATCATCACACTACTTATCATAATGAGATGATTATTATATATTTCAATTAAATTTATTATATTTGTAAATATGTTCTCTAATAACAATTTAAGCAATGTTAAGGCTTGGAAAAAGCAAACTACAATAATTACACTATTTTCAAAGAGTTTTTCTAATATATATGTATGTTACTTGTTAGAAATAAAAATTACACATGACAACATTTTTCTCATCTCGGCATAATGAGTTATTCTTATTTGTTTATTTTCATATTCAACAAGCATAAACCCATATATTATTTTGTTGAAATACAACACATAATTACCCTATTGCTTTATAATTATATTTGCAATACCTTTTCTATCAAAATATAATCATATACATAATAAATCACTCTATTTAGTGTCGGCATCATAGCCACCAGTATGCCGGTTTATTATGTTATGAAAATAAATATATGAAAGAACTATGTAGTAATTTTAAACTTTGTGAGACAATCATAGATAAAATTATTTATAAACCCCATTTACCAATGTATACTTCATCATATTTGGATGAACAACATTTCTGTTTTTATAGTTGATTTTATAATTCATATTAAGTTTTACTAAGCGTTACTTTCCCCTAACCATCAACGTATACAATTTTACAAGAGTTTTAACTAAATATCAATATTTAGCGCATATCATGCACTTTTGGGTACATATCTTGCATTTTTTGTACACTTCTTATACATGTAATATTGACATAGGTATATATAAGGATATATAATTATTACAGAAGTAGAGGTGATATGATGACTAATTTTATAGTGTTTTATACAGTGTCATTTATATTAGAATACCTTATTATATATTTAACAATTGGTCGGAATTTTTATCTAGTAAAAAAGCTTAAATTTAACAGTTACATAAAAATTATAATATTAATAGTATTAAGCATTTTTATTAGAACACTTACTTCTATGAATGGGGTCCCCCATTTTATAAATATTATTACATTTATATTATTATTTATATATTTACTAATTTTATCAAAAAATTCATTTAAGTCAGCATTTTATTGGATAGTAATGACTTCATTTATTATATTTATTTCAGAAGTTTTTGTATTTATGATTGATAATATATTTATAGATAAAACCTTTCTTTCATCTTCTATGATAATTCGCATAAATACTACAGAACGCTTTATTAAACTATTTATACTTATGCTTGCTTCAAAGTTAGTAATATATATTTTATTAAAACTGTTTACATCTCTTGTTTTAGAAAAAAAATCTATTCTTCAAAACTATAGTGTAGAATTTAGAATAATCATTGCAATTATGTTTATGCTTTTATTATTTATAGCAATTGTTCAATTAAATTTAAGAGGATTTCTTAAAAACCCCATTATATTTATCAACTTATTTATAATAATATTATTTAGCTTATCAATACTATTTTTATTCTTATTTTTAAGAATAGCTAAGACTGCAGATGAACATATTAAAAGACAAAAGCTTGTAGAAACTCTCGAAAATAAAATCAAATTAAATAATACTATTGAAACTGCTGAAGCT
The DNA here is from genome assembly GCA_047973085.1 of Bacilli bacterium. GTDB lineage: Bacteria > Bacillota_I > Bacilli_A > JBKEDG01 > JBKEDG01 > JBKEDG01. The sequence continues at coordinate 52,454 of JBKEBI010000070.1, forward strand.
AATTTAAAAGCACTTAGGCACAATTTTTCCAATATATTTACAGTAATAACTGGACTTTTAAATCTTCAAGAATATTCTAAACTTAAAGAATATATTAATGAAATTAATGATGATATATATGATGCACATAAAATTGTTTTTTTAGCAAATAAACCCTTAGAAATCCTTGTAAATAACAAATTAAATATAGCAAAACAACATAATATAAATTTTAAAACAATTATATCAACACACTCAATTACAAATTTTAAGAATAGTGATTTGTGTGACATAATGGGAAATATTTGGGATAATGCTATTGATGCTGCTACAGAAGAACAAGGTGTAAAAACTATTATCTCAATAATGAATGTTCAAGATGGAAATTATGTAATAACGTGTGAAAATCCATACATTATTCCTCCAAATAGAATTGGAAATAAGTTTATTTCCACTAAAGGAGAAAATCGTGGTTTTGGTACGAAAAATGTTAATGCTATTGTAAAAAAATATAATGGTAACTTAAAATATGAGTTTAGAGATGGAATATGCAATGTATCAATAAAATTTCCTATCAAGAAACTAGATGAAAATAAAATTGAAATTATTTTAAATGATGTGTAGGTGAGTTGAATGGGGTATAATATACTAATCTGTGAAGATAATAAATATGCATTAAAAATAAATGATTCATACATAAAAAAAGCGTTAAGTGATATGAAAATAAATGGATGTATTCATACATACACTAATCCAGAAGTATTCTTTAGTGATGCCTCACATTTGGAGTTTGATATAGCATTCCTCGATATTAGATTTACAAATTCAAAATACTCTGGAGTAGATATTGCAAAAAAATTGAATGAAACAAATGATAATATTGTAATAGCATTTATTACTGGAGAGACAATTGATGTGACTGAAGCATACGAAGTAAGAGCATTTGATTATATAAAAAAGCCTATTATATGTAGTGACTTTCAATATACTTTTGCTAGAATTATAAAGCAAGCTGCATCTATAAAACATTATAATAGACCAAACTATATCTATTTAAGAACAAATTATTTGAAACAAAAAATTAGAACATCCGAAATTATTTATACTGAAAAAATCGGTCATTCAATTGAAATAAATTTAAAAAATGGCAAAAAAATTATCGCAAACCATAGTACTAAGGAATTATGTGCTATGCTTGATAATACATTTTCAAGACCAAATCAAACAAATATTGTAAATCTAAATTATATAAATTATATTGATAAAAAAAATCTTGTTTTAAAAAATAGTTTAAAGTTAAAAATTTCAAGACATTTTAATAAGTCATTTATAGAAGATTATAGCAAATTTAATATTTAAAACTAGTATATTTATGATTTATAAGTTAGTTATATTTATTTACTAAAAAAGCATCAATTAGATGCTTAGTTATAATATATTTATAATTTAAATATGGCAGGGGTAACAGGATTTGAACCCGTACTAACGGTTTTGGAGACCGCTGTGCTACCGTTGACACCATACCCCTATGGTGGGCCTAAATGGACTTGAACCATCGACCTCACGCTTATCAGGCGTGCGCTCTAACCAGCTGAGCTATAGGCCCATTGCCTTAATATTATATCATAACAAAAATTAAAATTCCAGTAAAAATTTGAAAAACTTATTTTTTATTTGAAATACCATATTGTATGGTTTTAATCGGAGGTATTTATGCATTACAAAAAAGTAAAAAGTATTCTTTCAACTAAAGATAGAATGAATTTATATCGTGGATGTACACATGGGTGCATATACTGTGATTCTAGAAGTACATGCTATCAAATAAAACATGAGTTTGAAGATGTTGAAATAAAAGAAAATGCAATCGAACTTTTAGAAAACACTCTATTTAAAAAAAGAAAAAAATCAATGATAGAAATGGGATCAATGACAGACCCATATCTTCCAATAGAAAAAACTGTTTGTCACACTAGACAAGCACTTGAAACAATATATAAACATGGATTTGGTGTGTCATTAATAACAAAATCTGATCTAATCTTACGTGATGTAGATATTTTAAAAAAAATTAATGAACGCTCCAAATGTGTAGTTCAAATAACTATAACAACTATTGATGATAGTTTATGTAAAATAATTGAACCTAATGTGGCAATTACAAGTAAAAGAATGAAAGTATTAGAAATTATGCAAAAAGAAAATATTCCTACTGTAGTTTGGTTAACCCCTATTCTTCCATATATTAATGATACAGAAGAAAACATTACAAGAATTATTGATAAGTGTATTGAATATGGAGTAAAAGGTATTATGTGTTTTAATATAGGTTTAACACTAAGAGAAGGTAATAGAGAGTATTTTTATAGTCAACTTGATAAAAATTTTCCTGGTTTAAAACAAAAATATATAAATATGTATGGAAATAATTATATTATTGAAAGTAAAAATAATCAAAAATTAATGAATATTTTCATAAAAAAATGTAGAGAAAATAACATAATGTATGATACAAACCAAATTTTTGAATATTTACATCATATGGAAGAAAAAGAAAAACAACTTAGTTTATTTTAAACTGGTGTTTCAACTAAATAATTGACAAGAAGTTAAAATACATTAAATTCTTAACTCTTCAAATTGTAAAGGTATCATTCCTAATGTAGAATGATATCTTTTATTTGGATAATAATCTTCCAAGTAATCAATCATCTCTGAAATTAAGAAATGTTTTGATATATTTATATTAGGATAAACCACTTTCCTTCTTGAAGTTACTAAAAAATGATTCACAAACAGCATTGTCGTAGGGATTACCCGGTCTTGACATTGAGTGGATTACAGAATATTCTTCAAGTAAATTTCTAAATTCCTTACTTGTATATTGTGATCCTCTATCTGCATGAATTATCATATCTTCGGTTGAATTAATCTTTAAATATTTTTCTAATTCTCCTGTAACTAGTACACTTTTCATGTTTGTGCTTATCATGTAACATACCAGATTTCTTGAATAAATGTCTAATATATTGATAAATATAACATTCCTGTTTTATGGCGAAGATGTGTAATATTGCTACACAATATTTTTCCTTTACTTTCAGCATAAAATTCTCTATTTAATAAGTTTTCTCGTATATAATCATCTAGTGATTTTTGATTTCTATACTTACGTTTATGCCTATAACCTACAGCTATTAAATTATTATCTCGCATTATTTCTGCCACAACTCTTTTATTAGTTTCTATTCCCTCACTAAATAATTAAAGTGCTATTTTAGGTGAACCATATCTACCTTTATGATCTTTAAAAACTCTAATTACTTCTTTTTAGTAATCATTCCTCTTTTTATTTGTGTAAGTGATTTAGGACGACTTTTAAAGTTATAATATCACGCTCTTGTAACATTTAAGAGTTTGCAAAGTTCACTTACTGTATATTTATTTCTGTAACCATCAGAATTTAGAGTTCTTAAATAACAAAGAAAATGTATTGCTATTTGGTAATCCTAGTGTTGGTAAAACACACTTAGCAATAGGATTAGGAATAGAAGCATGCTTATCTAATAAAACTGTTTTATTTATAAGCGTACCTAATTTGATGATAGAATTAAAAGAAGCAATGAATTTAAATCAAATTCAAAAGTACAAAAGGAATTTTGAAAAATATGACTTAGTAATATTGTATGAACTGGATATATATTTGAGAAGGAGGCAAACGAGGTATTATTTAACTTATTGTCAAATAGAAATAATAAAGGCTCAATAATACTTACAACCAACCTAACATTTGAGAGATGGAATGAAGTATTTAAGGATCAAGTATTAACTGCTACAATTGTTGATAGATTAGCTCATAAGTCACATATCATTGATTTAACAGGTGAAAGTTTTAGAGCAAAGGAAACCATTGATTGGTTAAATAAAAATCAGGTTGCAAGTAGACTCATTTTCACTTGACAAATACATCATTGGGTCCTATGTTAATAAATATACAATTATCAACTTTTTTAATATATCCTTTTTGTGGATAATATGTCATATCCTCAGAAATTTTTTCTTCTTCTACAACTGTTAAACTTTTTATATTACAAGCATTTACATCATAACCCAAATAATTTATATATTTAATTAGATATTCTTGCTTCAAATTAGGATATCCTGTTGTTCCAAATGTGTCTAAATATACAATATTGCTATAATATGAGAAATCATAGTAGTCTTTCCCTTCATTTTCTAATATTCCCCCATAAAACCTATTTTCAATTGTATTAAATATTTTTCCACGAAGTGTATTCTTTTCTATCTGTATGATTGCATCATCATTTTCACTATCATCAATTTTATATTTACCAACAAAATAAATTTTTTGTTCCGTACCATATTTGCTCTCAACATCATGTATTATTGTATAAAAAAATCTTTCTTGCTCTACATTCTTTTGCCAATCTCGTTCATAAAACATATTTTGCAAATGAGCACCAGAATATACAGCAAACGCAGATATTATTATAAAACCCTTTTTAAATATTTTTCTATCAAGCATTAAATAGACATATGCACTTCCAAACATCACGAATGTTGCCATAGTTTGAAGTGTTCTTGGGAGCTGCGACTTACCATCTACTATAGAAATACCAAAAATAGTTAAATTTATCATAATTAGAATAAAGAAATTTATCCATCTTGTTTTTCTATCTTTAATAGTAAATATTCCAACAAACATTAAAATTGTTACTATTACATGAAACATGTGTGAAAAACTAAATAAAGCAACAAAATAGTGATCCACAAATATATTAATGATCAAACTTTTCAAAGTATGTATGATAGAATCTGAACTTAACCATACACTTTCGGATATTGAAACTCGATCCAATTTATCCACATTTAAAATATTAATTAATCCATTAGCAATCAAACTTTCAAAAATAGTAGCTACTATAATTACAATCATTGATATAATTAACAGCTGTAATAGACTAGTAACATTTATTTTACTATTTCGTGTACTACTAAATAAGCAAATAAATAATATCATCATAAAATACACAAAAACAAATGATTCATACGAGCTTATTAATAGTATCAATAGCAGAGTGATTACAATTAAATATTTAATTTTTTGAGTAAGGCAATATTGTATAGTATATACTACTGCAAGTATTGATAGTAAATATCCAAGCGCAGTTAAAACTGTTACTAATAAATATTTAAATATTAAAGCATTAGTCGGAAATGTTAACAATAATCCTGTAAATATAGCTAAAACTACATAGTTTTTTATCCCACTAATCATTTTTAAAAGGGCTGCAGTTAAAACTGAAGCAATTATAAAAATAATAATTGTTATGGCCATTGTAAAAAATACATGATATTGCATTACATCAAATACTTCATGCAAAATTTGTCCTACAAATCTACCTTGACTTATAAGACCATAGTTATCAAAAAATCGAATTGTATCTAGATCATCAACACCTGTTGCATGAAAATAAAGAGAAAAGCCATATGTTAAAAACGTAAAAAAAAGCGTAATTAACATAAATATATTATTAAAAAACAATTTTCTAACATTTTTGAAATAATCATTTAAAAAATCTCCATTATATTTAATACAATTAAATTTTAAAAGCTCTTTTAATTTATACATTTTTATCTACCACTCCTTCTTATTCATCAATACTATTTTGTCCTATATTAACAAATATACACCCATCTTGTTCTTTTATGTATCCATTTTGTGGATAATAATTCATATCTTTAGCCATATCTTTTTCTTCAGTTTCATCTAAATATTCAATATCGCATGAATTCACATCATACCCTAAATATATAATATATCTAATAAAGTACTCTTGTTTATGTTATGTTTTAGCATAATCTCCAAAAACATCAATTAGCACAGAACTACTGTAATATGCATATGCATAATAGTCAGAACCCTCATTAGTTAATTTGCTATCATAAAATCTTTTATTTATATAATTAAATATCTTTCCAGGATAACTATCTTTAGTTATTTGTAAAACAGAATCATCATACCATTTCTGTTCAACATCATACTTACCAATAAAATATACATTTTGTCCACTACCATATTGATATTCAACATCATGCATAAGCGTATTTAAAAAGTTTTCTTGTTTTAAATGATTTTTCCATTCTCTTTCATAATATAAATTTTGTAAATGCGCACTTGAATATATTGCAAAAGACACCACAATAATAAATGTTTTTTTAATCCACTTCTTACATAATGCAATATAAACATATCCACTACCAAACATAACAAAGGTTGAAAAAGTTTGCATTGTTCGCGCTAACTGTACTTTTCCTTCTACAACAGTTATTCCATAAACTGAAATATTTATTAAAATAATTATTAATATGCTTCTCAATAAATATTTTCTATCGCTTACAAAAAAAGTAGCAACAAACATAAAAAATACAATTAAAACATAATACATATGAGAAAAATCTAAAAGTCCTATAAAGAAATAATTAATAAAAATATTAAAGATTAGTCTTTTGATAGTATACATAGATGGTGATTTAAACCACATACTTTCAGATATAGCGACTCTATTTATTTTTTCTAAATCTAGGATGTAAATTAGTAAATTAGAAACTAATGATTCTATAAGTGTTGAAACTATTATTAATATACATACATATAATAAAAATTTTATGATTGACTGCGTTTTAAACCTACTATTAATTCTCAAACTAAATAAAATAAAAAATAAAATCATAGTAAAATAAACAAAAACAAATGATTCATATGAACTAATTGCAAAAACTAATAAAGAGATTACTACTAAACTACTTTTGATTTTTTTCTCTAAAATAAAATGAATGGTATATACAACAGCAAATATAGATAGTATATATTCTAAGCTTGTTAAAACTGTAGCTAAAATAAATTCAAAAATAAAAGCATTTGTTGGAAAAACAAGCATTAAGGCTGTAAACAACGCAATCATAAAGTTATTCTTAATACCACTTATCATTTTTAGCAATGCTGCTGTAAAAATAGATGCAACAATAAAGAGAATGATTGTAATAGCCATTGTAAAAAAAGCATGATTCCACATAATATCAAATACTTCGTGTAATATTTGTCCAACAAATCTACCTTGCCTTATTAATCCATATTCAACGAAAAATCTATCTCTATCTAAATCATCAGCTCCTATTGCATGAAAATAAAGATAAAAGCCGTATGTTAAAAACGAAGTACCAAGTAGAAATAACATAAAACAATTACTTTTAATAAGTTCTTTTACTGTATCATAGTATTCTTTTAGAAAATTTCCATCATAAGTTAAAATATTATCTTTTTTCAATAATTTTTTCATTAGTTCCTCCTAATTTTTATTTTATTTTAAAGAGTCGCCTAATTTTTTAAATCCATTTTCTAAACTAATTCTAGGATGCCAATTAGGTAAAGTTTTGTAGGCTCTTTTTAATTTCATAATCTCCATAGGACGGTAGTCTTTTCCACCCCAATTAACATTAATTTGGCAACCATTAACTTCTTCATATAATTTAACCGTATCTTTAACACTTAAAGTTACTGGTGAATATACATAAAATTCTTCATATGTCTCTGAACTATTTATTAAATACTCGTGAGCACACACAAATGCCCTACATACATCTTCTGCATGGGTTAAATTCATATCTTGTTCTCCAAGTGTAAGATTTGTCTCAATATCAGTACCACAATTTTGTGCAATAAGATTTATTAGTTTTATTCTAATATCCTTTTCCGAATAATTGTCAAACAATTTCAATGTTAAACATTTCATTTTTTCCACATCAGAATAATACTTCATCATATCAATAAATGCCTGTTTTGTCGCGGCATAGAGATTTGTTGGAATGTATTCATCTGTACTTGTAAAATGTTGTGAAAATGTACCTGTATTGATAAAATATTTAATATTATTTTTTTTCATCAACTCAAGCATATGTACTCCTAATTTAATATTACTATCAAGCATTCTATCAACATCGTTTATTGTATGAAAACCAACTATACAAGATGCTAAATGAAAAATAACATCGACAGTTTTGTTATTAAAGTATATTAAAAGCTTGTCAAGATCTCCATTATATTCATATACATCAATTTTATCTATAATATCAATCAAATTACTATCATTAAAATTTTCCACATCTAAAACTGTAACATTATATCCATCATCAAGTAAGATTTTTACTAAATTAGATCCGATAAAACCAGCACCGCCAGTTACAATTGCATTTTTCATCTTATTCACCATCCTCGGAGAAATTAATTCTCTCTTCTTCAATTACATGAGGTCGCTTCATAACTCTTGTATTAATACTTAAAATATATTCTCCCACAATACCTATAAAAAATAATTGCACAGCCCCTAAAAAGAATACTCCAACTAAAAGTGATGGAAATCCTAAAGCAAATTTATCCCAATTTAACGCCTTTTGAAAGGCCACTACAATTGCAAAAATAAATGATAAAAATCCAACAAAAACTCCCATAAAAATAGCTAATCTAAGAAAAACAGTAGTATATGAAGTTATTCCTTGCATTGCTACATCATAGTTTCGTATAAAATTGAAATTTGAAAAACCTCTATTACTTTTTTCTTGAGTATATTGGATGATTTTAATATTTGATCCAAATTCAACTACAATCCCTTTAAGATATGGATTGGGATCGTCTATTTCATGCAAAATATTAATAAATTTTTTATCATACAAACCAAATCCAACAAAATGTTTAATTTGATCAATTTCACCAAATCTATCCATTATCCAATAAAAAATTGATCTAAACTTAAACATTAACCAATTTTCCTTACTAACTAGCTTTTGTCCAACTACAACTTGATGCCCTTTTTCCCATTCAGATATAAAATCAACAATTAATTCAGGTGGATCTTGTAAATCTCCATAAACTAAAAAGGTAGCTTCACCAGAACCTTGTTTCAAAGCATGAAAAACATTTCTTGAAAATCCAAAATTTTTACTATTAAAAATACATTTTACACGCTTATCTTGTGCTGCAAGTTTTCTAAGTAAAGTTCTTGTATTATCTTCAGAACAATTATCAGCAAAAATCAATTCAAAATCATAATTTAAAAGTTGACTTTCAAAAACACTTAAAATTCTATCATATATAACTTCAACACTTTTTTCTTCATTAAATGTAGGAACTACTACACTAATTATTTTCATCTACTTTTCCCCCTTTAAAGCCCCAATATTTATTTAAAATATAGTTTATTGGAGTTGTTATCATCACTCCAAAAATAGGAGCAATTTTTTCGTTTATACTCATAATATCAACAAATAAATACATTAAAAAAGTATATACAATTAAAGAAAATATATAAATTGAATACACTTTTACTATACTGTTAAAACTATGTTTTACTTTGAAAACAAAGAATCTATTCATAACATATGCATTTAAAATACTTAAAAAATAAGCAAAAATTGTTGCTATTAAATAATGAATATTTAATAATAGTAATAAATTATAAACTGAAATATTAATTGCAAAGTTAATAAAACCTATAATACAAAAAAATATAAATTTTTTAGAAAAAAAATCATTACGCATTTATTATCTCCTTAAATCGTATAATATTTATAGCTTATCAATAAAGTATTGAATCTGTCTATTTGTCACATCATTTTTATCACTACATTTTGCCCATTCTACACATAAAGCAATCGCTTCATCAACATTAAAAAGAGGTTGCCAATTTAAAATGTTTTTTGATTTAGAACAATCAAGTTTTAAAAATCCAGCTTCATGTGGTCCATTATTATTAATAATTTTAAATGAAGCATTTTCCTTCCACTCATTACAAAACTTTTCTACTAGAGTACCTGTTGTAATACAATCTTCTTCATTTGGACCAAAATTATAACATCCTTCAAAACTTTTATTATTATATTGCTTTATTGCAAGCAATAAATACCCACTTATACAATCCATAACATGCTGATAAGGTCTTGTAGAATTTGGATTCCTAATAATGATTTCTTCCTTGTTAGCTGCATATTTTATGCAATCAGGTATTATTCTATTTGCAGAAAAGTCTCCTCCACCAATTACATTACCTGATCTTGCAGTAGAAACTGAAATATTATCTTTTAAATCGAAAAAAGATTTTTTATAACTATATGAAACAAGTTCACTACATGATTTTGAATTTGAATATGGATCATATCCACATAACTCTTCATTTTCACGATATCCCCAATTCCACTCTCTATTTAAATAAACTTTATCTGTAGTTACGTTAATAAAAGATTTAATGCAATCTAAACTTCTAACAACTTCTAAAATATTAACTGTTCCCATCACATTAACATCATATGTATACACTGGTTCATCATATGAATCTCTAACTAACGGCTGTGCTGCAAGATGTAAAACTATATCAGGTTGAAACTTTTCAATACAAGACTTTAAAAAAGTAAAATCTCTTATATCTCCTTCAAAATGAGTAATCTTATTTTTTGTTTTCAAAATATCAAACATCTCATATGTTTGATGAGAATAGCCTGCAACTTCTGCACCGAATTTTAGCAATATTTCTGTTAACCAAGTTCCCTTAAAACCTGTATGTCCAGTAATAAGAACTTTCTTACCTCTATAAAAATCTACCATTTTTTCCATTTTGCTTTTCCTTCTTCAATAAGTTCTTCTAGATATTCTTTATCTCTTAATGTGTCCATACACTGCCAAAATCCATTATATTTATATGCACCAAGTTCATTATTTTGAGCAAGAGATTCAAGCGGAAAACGCTCTAAGATTTCATTATCATTTCTTAAATAATCAAATATTTCTTTTTCTAGAACCATAAATCCACCATTAATATACCCCATATCATCTTTTGATTTTTCTCTAAATGCATGGATCTCAGATTTATTCCCTATTTCCAAAATACCAAATCTTCCTTCTGGACGTACAGCAGTAAGTGTAGCTTTAAATTTAGAATTCTTATGAAATTCAATTAGTTCGTTAATATTTAAATCACATACTCCATCTCCATATGTTAGCATAAAAGTTTCATCTCCAACATACTCTTGAATTCGTTTAACTCTTCCACCAGTCATTGTATCTAATCCAGTATCAATAAGAGTTACATTCCATGGTTCAGAAAAATTATTATGAACTTTCATAGTATTATCTTTCATATTAAAAGTTACATCCGAAGTATGTAAATAATAATTTGCAAAGTACTCTTTAATTTTATAAGCTTTATATCCAAGACAAATAATAAAGTCATTATGTCCATAATGTGAATACATTTTCATTATGTGCCACAAAATTGGTTTTCCTCCAATTTCTATCATTGGTTTTGGAATTAAATGACTCTCTTCAGATATTCTTGTACCATATCCACCAGCTAAGATTACTACTTTCATAAATACACCTCTTTTATTTATTTATTTTTTCTATTATAACATATTTGTATTACATTTTACCATTAAATATCATAGTATTTTAAAATCTATTAAATTAATAATCTTAATAATTTTTATAAGAAATCAGGATAAAATTTTCTTAGTCTTCCTTGTAAAACAGCACCTAATATAAGCAGTAAAAAAACAACTCCCCAGAAGTATAAATGATAATTAATTGTAATATAATTTGATACTTGAAAAGATTCTCTAAAACCACACAAAATATAAGTTATTGGGTTGGCTAAAATTAGTTTTTTAACAATTGCTAAATCTGTTAAACCACCAATTGACTCTACTGACCAAAATATTGGTATAAAATAAATAATTATTCTTATAATTGCCATATACAACTCCTTAAAGTCCTTTGATATAGCAATAAATCCTGAAATAAAATGAGTAAAAGCTATCATTAGCATTATCATTGCAAAATTATAATAAATAAATAACAGCGGTTGAATATTTTTTAAATAACCAAAAAATGCTAAAATAATAAATCCTATCACATATGTTAATGATCTTCTATAAAATATTGATAATGTTTCATACGTTGGAATAATACTAACAGGAAACTTTATACTCTTAAATATTGATCGATTTCTAATTAAGCATTGACTTCCTGTTGATAATACTTCTGATATAAAAAACCATGCAAGCATACCAGTGACTAAATAAACTGTTCTTGGTGCTCCATCAATACTTCCTCCACGATAAATAAAAGTCATAAAGAAACTATATGTTACTAAATAAATAATATCTTTATATAAAGACCAAAAAATCCCTAAAGAAGTTCCAGCATAATGTTTTCGTGTACTAGATATTGATAATGATATTAATTGTTTAAATGAAGAAATATGCTCATTTAAAAATAATTTAATTGTAGACATTATTTACTCACCCCATTATCTTTATTATACATTTCAAAGGCTTCATCAGGATTTCCATCAAATGCAATGTGTCCATCCTTTAAATAAATAACACGTTCACATAAATCTTTAACTTGATTTTCTGAATGTGAAACAAACAAAATTGTCTTACCTTCTTCAAAAAATTTCATAGTCATTTTCTTTGATTTTTCTTGAAAATTTTTATCCCCAACTGCAAAAACCTCATCTATAATTAGAATATCAGGATTAGTTTTAGCTGATAATGCAAAACCCAAGCGAGCTTTCATACCAGAGGAATATGTTTTTAATGGTAAATCAATGTAGTCTCCAATTTCAGCAAATTTAATAATGTCTGACATAACAGAAATTAAAAAATCTCTAGTAAAACCCATCAATTGCCCTTTTAGCATTATGTTTTCTCTTCCTGTTAAGTCAGGCTCAAAGCCTGCACTTAATTCAATTAAACTGGCAATACTACCATTTACACTAATATTTCCACTATTTGGATAATATATTTCAGCAATTAATTTTAAAACTGTTGATTTTCCAGCACCATTTTTACCAATAATTCCAACAATTTCTCTATCACTAATTGTAAAACTTACTCCCTTTAAAATTTCAAATTTTTTATCGTATGCTTTTCCTGTAAAAGCCCAAATTAATTTCTTTAAATCTCTTTTAAAAAAGAAAAAATTCTTTGTAATATTATCAACTTTTATTCTTTCCATATTTTCTCCTTATATAGTAGATAATACATTTAGTAAATTCTATTGAGTCAACCCATGAAGAGTTGTTGATGATGATTGCGTCGCTACATTACTATCTACTGTTAATCCTGTAGCAAAATATCCACCATTCTTTACTTTACCACTCTCTACTATTAAACTACTACTCATTC
>JBKEBI010000089.1:0-1659 GCA_047973085.1 Bacilli bacterium
TAAAAAGTTTTCTACATCCTCAGCTTCACTTGGAGTTAAATACTCAATGTTTCCTCCAATAAGAACGATAAATTGTGTAGCACCTTTGATTGAAATTTCTAGAATATTAGAATCAACGGCTTTTTTTAGAGCTTCTTGCAGATTTTCAGCTGGTGTTAAATCACTAGCTTCTGATTCTCCAATTCCCATAACCGCTAATCCTTTATCTTTTAAAGCTACTTTTAATGTATTTAAATCAACGTTAACTCCAACATTAGATACCGCATCAAGCATTCTAATAATACTGTCAACTGCTGTTTTTAAGATATCATCGGGAAGTACAAAAGCGTCTTCTATATATTTATCTTTATGATTCTCAATTAATTTTTCATTCGGAATAACAATTGTAACATCAGCTTGAGTTTCTAAACGTTTAAGTCCATCAATTGCCATATTCATTCTTGAAACACCTTCAAACGCAAATGGTTTAGTAACAACAGCAATTGTTAATATTCCCATACTTTTACTTATTTCAGCAATATATGGAGCGGCTCCTGTACCTGTTCCTCCACCCATACCTGAAGCGATAAATACAATATCAGCTCCTTCAAGTGCTAATGCTAGTTCTTCATGAGATTCTTCTGCTGCTTTTCTTCCAATTTCAGGCAGAGCTCCTGCTCCCAATCCTTTAGTAAGTTCTTTACCTATATGAATTTTATGTTCTGCATTAGCATTTTCAAGTGCTTGTGCATCGGTATTAATTGAATATGTCTCAATTCCTTTTAGCTTACTTTTAATGATGAAGTCGGTTGTATTAGATCCTCCTCCTCCAATTCCAAATACTTTAATTTTATAGTTCATATAAGCTCCTTTTCTAATAAATTATAGCATTTTTACGATATTTTTTCGCAAATATTTTCTTCTGTAGCTACACTTTTTATCTTAATATTTAATGTTTTATTTAAAATGTTTTCATCACTCTTTAGTAATAGTTTAATGTAATTAGAACTGTAACCTTCATAGTAGCCATTACTATTTAATCTTTCAATAACAATTTGCTCATTGCGATCTATAAATTTTTTCTCATATAATAATTTTTGCTCTTCGCTCAAATTAACCAGTGTTTTAACACGTTTTTTCTTAACATCTTCTTCAACTTGATCAACTACCTTTGCAGCTGGTGTTCCATCACGTTTAGAATATGGAAAGACATGCATATCACTGAAATTAATATCTTTTAAATTATTTAGTGTTTCTTCAAAAATTTCTTCTGTTTCCTCCGGATAACCAACTATAATATCTGTAGTAATAGCGATATCTCCAAGTTCTTTACGAATTTCAGAAATTTTATTTTTAAATTCTTGGACAGTATATTTTCTTTTCATCTTCATAAGTATTTGATCACTTGCACTTTGAATAGGGATGTGCAAATGTTTTGCAAAAACATTATTATTGCGAAGAATACCAATCACCTCTTCATCGAGTTGAGATATTTCAATCGAAGAAATTCTAACTCTCATTAGCCCATTAATGTCTTTAATATCATTTAATAAATCAGCAAACTTGTATTTATCAAAATCATATCCATAGCCACCTGTATGAATACCTGTTAATACAATTTCTTGAACACCATCGGCAACTAACGTCTCAATTTGTGAAATGATTTTTTCTGGGCTCTGA
>JBKEBI010000046.1:0-24426 GCA_047973085.1 Bacilli bacterium
GCCATTTATCGCCTTTCCAATCAATAGCATTAGAAGGTGCTTCAGTATCAAGTCCTTCCCACCATACAGTATTGTCATCAAGATTATGAGCAACATTTGTAAAAATTGAATCATGAATTGATGTATCCAATGCATTTTTATTAGTTTTACTGTTTGTTCCTGGTGCAACACCAAAGAATCCATTTTCTGGGTTTATTGCCCAAAGTCTTCCGTCTTCTCCAATTCTAAGCCATGCAATATCATCACCTACACACCAAATACGATATCCAGCTTTAAGAAACTTTTTAGGTGGGATAAGCATCGCCATATTAGTTTTACCACATGCTGATGGAAATGCGGCTGCAACATATTTAACATCACCATTAGGATTTTCAATTCCTAGAATAAGCATATGTTCAGCTAACCAATATTCTTTTCTTGCTTGATATGAAGCAATGCGCAAAGCAAAGCATTTTTTTCCTAATAGGGCATTTCCACCATACGCACTGTTAACACTAATTATTCTATTATCTTTTGGGAAATGTGCAATCCATCGTTTATCGATATCTAAATCACACGAAGCATGCATACATTCTACAATAGGTGTGTTTTCACATATACTGTCTAAAACACTTTTTCCAACTCTTGTCATTATTTGCATATTTAAAACTACTATTATTGAGTCAGTAATTTCTACTCCTATTTTTGCAAATGGTGAGCCTACCTCTCCCATAGAAAATGGTATTACATACATAGTCTTACCTTCATAACTGTCTTTAGTAATGTCACTTAACATTTTGTATGCTTCATCAGGTGCAATCCAGTTATTAGTTGGACCTGCTTCAGCTTCCGTTGGGGTACAAATAATTGTTCTATCCTCAAGTCTTGCAACATCATCTGTCTTAGAACGATGTAAATAACAACCAGGAAGTTTTTCGTTGTCTAATTTGATTAAATCTCCATTGGCAATAGCTTGCTTGCGAAGATTATTAGTCTGTTCATAACTCCCATCAATCCATACAACATCACTTGGATTAACATGTGCAGTTGCTTCATTTACAAAATCAATAATTTGCTTATTTTTTGTCATCATACACTCCTTTAATACAATTATATATGTATTATAACATATAGTGAGTTACTTTTTGTAGGGTATTTTTTATTTCTTGACTTTTGGGTATATCTGTAATACAATCCAATGTAATAAAAAGGAGAATTTTATGGAAAAGATACCAACACCACATATAACAGCTTCAAAAAGTGATATTGCTAAAACTGTAATTATGCCAGGAGATCCTCTTAGAGCGAAGTTTATTGCAGAAAATTATTTAGAAAGTTTTGTTGAAGTTAATTCTATAAGAAACATGCTTGCATATACTGGTTTTTATAAAGGGAAAAAAGTTACTGTAATGGGTAGTGGGATGGGAATGCCAAGTATGGGTATTTATTCTTATGAACTGTATGAATTTTATGATGTTGAAAATATTATTAGGATAGGAAGTGCTGGAGGGTATTCCGAAGAATTAAATATTTATGATGTGGTACTTGCAACTAGTGCTCATACAATGTCAAATTATGCAAAAATGGCTTTTGACATTGATGAAAATGAGCTGAAGTCAAGTAGCAAATTAAATGATTTATTAAGAAGTAGTGCAGAAAAATTAGGTATAGATATATATAATGGGAAAATAGAAACATCAGATGTTTTCTATAAAACAACGCATGCTCAGTACAGAAGTCTTCTTGAAAAAGAGAATTGTATTGCTAGTGAAATGGAAGCTTTTGCACTATTTGCTAATGCTAGACAAACTGGAAAAAATGCTGCTTGTATTTTAACCATAGTAGATCATATGAAAAAAAGACAAAATACCCCAGCGAAAAAGCGAGAAAATGGTCTTGTAAAAATGATAGAAATTGCTCTAAATGCTGATTATTAAAATTAAAAGAAAATTTTTAAATTAAATATTGTTTAAAGAGCTTTAAACATTATAAATTTAATACCATTTTTATAAAGTTGTTAGTATATAAAATAATTAATTGTGCAATTTAGTTGAATTTGCTATAAATTTAGTGTAATATTATTAAAGTAATATAAAAATTAGGAGGGAATTTATGTTTGAAGGATATACACTACTAACAATTATAGGTTTAGTAGTAATTGCATTAATATATGCAGGAATGAGGAGTTTAAAGAAATATAACTTATCTTTTGGTATGCAAGTGCTAATTGGTTTAGGTTTAGGTATTATTTTTGGTTTTATACTAATTCAAATTAAAGACAAAGAGGGAATTGAAGCTTTGGTTTCTTGGTTATCATTAATAGGTAGTGCTTTTACAGGGTTATTACGTATGATTGTTGTACCATTAATATTGGTTATGATTATAACTTCAATTGTTAATATGCCACAAGGATCAAAGAAGATTAAAACTTGGCTAACAAGAGTAGTAGCTATACTTGTAGGAGGAGCTTTACTTGGTGCAATAGTTGGAATTGTTTTTGCATTAATATTTAAGTTAGATGCAAGTGCAATAGTTGGAACAGAAGCTATATCTTCTAGAGCAGTAGAGCTAGCAGAGCGCGCTGAAATGACTGATACATCTTTTGTTGGATTGATTAAATCATTTATTCCTGCAAATCCATTTGCTGATTTAGCAGGTTCAAGACCAACATCTATGATAGGTGTAGTTATTTTTGCTGCATTTTTAGGTTTTGGAGGATACATTTTATTAATCAAGGAACCTAAATCAGGGAATGTATTTAAGAACGTTATGAATTCGTTTAAAGATGTAATTATGATTGTTGTAAATGCAATTATAAAGTTAACGCCTTATGGAGTTTTTGCTTTAATTGCTAATACGTTCTACACTACAGATTTTGATTCTATTAAGGAACTTGGGAAGTTTGTAGGAGCTTCATATTTATCGATAATTGTTACATTCATTATTGTGTTAATACCACTTGTAGTATTAAAGCTAAGTCCAATTACTTATATAAAGAAATCGTGGGAGACTTTAGTTTTCGCATTTTCTTCAAGATCAAGTGCTGCTACAGTACCTAAAACATATACGACACAATCAAAGTTTTTAGGAGTAGAAGATGGACTTGCTTCATTAAGTAGTTCACTTGGAGCATCAATTGGGCAAACTGGTTGTGCGGGAATTTATCCAGCTATGCTTGCAATTATGATTGCAGTATCAGAAGGTGTTACAATTGATTTTGCTTTTGTATTAAAATTATTAATCGTAATTGCTGTTACATCATTTGCAGCAGCAGGTGTAGGTGGAGGAGCAACAAATGCAGCGATTATTGTTCTTGTAGCAATGGATTTACCAATTGCTCTTGCAGCAGTACTTATTGCAGTTGAGCCAATTATTGATATGGCAAGAACTGCACTAAATGTAAATGGATCAATTATTGCAGGAGTTGTAACAGCAGCAACCACTGATTCATTAGATAGAGAAGTTTATAACTCAAAGAATTTAAACTTAGAATAGGAGAAATAAATGAAAGTTAGTTTTACAAAAAAAGCATTGTCAAAGTTGAAAGAAGATAATGTTAAAGAAATTACTATTTCTATTAAAACAATGGGTGGATGATCACCTAGTGGAGCCCCATTTCTATTAATGGGAGATCACAAAGGCCAGGATGGTACTTTTATAACTGTTGAAGTAGAAGATATTAAAGTTGATGTAAAGACATGTATTAAATCTCCATCAAATGAATTAACTGTAAATTATGGAGGATTATTTAAAAAGGTGTTTTATATTACAGGAGCATTAGAGTTTTAATTTTATTATATGAAAAGTAGGAAATAATCCTACTTTTTTTGTTAATATAATTTGAAAAAGTATAGGGTTTGAATTATAAGGGTTGCTATATTTGATTCTATTATTTTTTATTATACTAATTGTATTGATGCTAAAATTAACGTATAATTATATTATAGAGTATCTAATTGGAGGTTTTATATTATGTATAAGGTAAATAATTTTTTCAATAACAATGATGTGAATAAAGTTGATGAAAAAGGCGCGTTTTCAATTGCTGAGTATAAAAGAGATTTAAGTGTAGATCACTCAACGGCAGTAAGTGAATATTTTGCTTCTAAAATGAATATACATAGAAGGCAGTTGGTGTGTGATTTATCTAAATCTGATGTTACCGTGCAAGCTGGAACTATGCAATGGATGATTGGTGATGCTTCAGCTACAACAGGTGTAAAAGGAGTAGGAGATTTTCTTAAGAAGTCTGTAGGGAGTAAAGTGACAGGAGAATCTACCATTAAACCTGAATATGTAGGAGATGGAATGGTAGTACTAGAACCGACTTATAAACATATTTTATTAGAAGATTTAGCAGACTGGAATGGAAGTGTTGTACTTGATGATGGACTTTTTCTAGCGTGCCATAATACTGCAAAGTTTAAAGTTATCTCACGTACAAATCTATCATCTGCTGTACTTGGTAATGAAGGATTATTTAATCTTTCGATTACAGGTGATGGAATTGTAGCGCTTGAATCAAATTGTCCACGTGAGGAATTAATAGAAATATATCTTGAAGAAGATGTAGTAAAAATTGATGGGAATATGGCAATTGCATGGAGCTCATCGCTAAAGTTTACTGTAGAGCGTTCGGGGAAAACTTTGGTAGGTTCTGCTACGAGTAAAGAAGGACTTGTAAATGTATATCGAGGAACTGGAAAAATTTTGATGGCTCCAGTAGCAAGATAGCGTAGAAAAAGGAGGCAAAGATGAAAAATATTATATTCTATTTTACAGGGACAGGTAATAGTTTAAAAGTTGCTAGAAATATTGCTAGTAAGTTAGAGGAGTGTGAAGTTAGGTTAATTACAAATTTTACTGATAAAAAGCTTGAAGCTGGTTATGAGCGTATTGGATTTGTATTCCCTGTTTATTGTGGAACTATTCCAAATTATTTATCGAAGTTTTTAAACGAGATAGATTTTACATTGAATAAGAATGCATACTTTTTTGCAGTATCAACACAAGGTGGTAGTAAGGGGAATTCTTTAGCTGAAGTAAATCAGTTATTAAATAAACAAGGAATTAATCTTAATAAATCTTTTGATATAAAAATGTTTTCAAATTATGTTGTACTCTATGATATGGCGAATAATGTTCAAGAACAAAATGAAATCGATGATATAAAGATAAAAAGCATTGCAGAAGATGTTGGAAATAAGGTTGAAGAAAATGAGATTTATAAAAAGAATGTTGTTTTAAATTTAGTTTCAAAAATTGTACTACCAAGATTTGCAAAAATGGATAGAAACTTTAATATTTCAGATGAATGTGATGGTTGTGGAATTTGTGTAAAGGTATGCCCAGTTAAAAATATTGAATTAATTGATAATAAACCACTATTTAATCATAAATGTGAGCAATGTGTTTCATGCATACATAATTGTCCGTGTAGAGCGATAAACTATAAAAGCAAAACCAAGGCAAGAGGAAGATATAGAAATACTGATGTAAAACTAAATGATTTATTTAGCGATGGGAAGTAAGAGCATTTTGCTCTTTTTTGTTGGGAATATATTATAAGCATTTACAAGCTAGTTTTAGTAAAACAAAAGGTGAGTTATTTAGTTGTTGCAAAAGGTGTAATGATATGATAATATTGTTATAAAAAGAGGTGTAAAATGAAAAGAATATTTGGTTTGGTATTATCAATAAGTGTATTACTTGTTTTTTCAGCGTGTACTACAGATGAAGTGATTGATACAGAAGACGAGGGGGAAGATTTAAGTGCTATAGTGGAAATACTAACTGAAAAGTTTGCTGAGAGAATTGAAAAGAATGGGTATATAATTTTACTGGAAAATGAAGAATTTGATATGGAAGGTGAATTTTATAGTGATAGAACTTTTAAATCCAAAATAAATTCACAGGGCATAGAGATATCTTTGGTATGTGGTGTAGAAGGTGAATATTCTATGAGCATGGGAGAAGAGCTGGATGCTTTTATAGACTATAGCGATGAGGAAATAGCTGAAATGTGCGATGTAGAAGATGTAGACTCTGAGTTTAGCTGGATTTTTGAGGGTAAAGATAGTGATAACTATAAATTAACTGAAGCAGAATATAAAGAGAAGAGTAAGTACTTTATAGTTATTTTTAAAGACAAAAAATTCAGTGAAATGAGAATATATAAAGATGGAAAAAAGGTGGAAATAATTGGTGAAAAAATTTCTATGGTTGTAGAAGTTTTAGATTAGAGGTTTGTATTAGTAATAAAAATACATGCTTAATAAATTTCATAGTAAAATTATACATATTTGAGGGATTTAAAGTTTTAGTGTTAAAGCCTTCATTTTTTAATATTTATTTATAAAAGCCCTTGTATTTTATCTGCTATATGTGTATAATAGTTGTTGGACATAAAAAGCATTGATGTGCGAGGTTGCTGACACACCCCGAAGAGTTGCCCGGGAATTCAGGTTTTTGCACGGAGCTAGTCTATTAATTAAGTAGACGGAAGGAGGCAATTATTATGGCAAAAAATATTGTGAGAATTAAGTTAAAGTCTTATGACCATCGTTTGATTGATTCATCAGCTGCAAAGATTGTTGAAACAATTAAGAAAAATGGTTCGGAGGTAAAAGGACCAATTCCTTTACCAACAGAAAAGCAAATTTACACGATTTTACGTTCACCACACGTGAATAAGAAATCTCGTGAACAATTTGAAATGAGAACTCACAAACGTTTAGTTGATGTTGTTAGTCCAAGTAAGGAAACAATTGAAGCATTAACTAGATTAAATCTACCAAGTGGAGTAGAGATCGAAATTAAGTTATAGTTTTATGGAGGTAAATTATGAAAGGAATCTTAGGTAAGAAAGTTGGGATGACTCAAGTATTTGATATTAATGATGAATTAGTACCAGTTACAGTTATTGAAGTTACTCCTAATGTAGTATTACAAGTAAAGACAGCTGATGCTGATGGTTATGAAGCTATTCAGTTAGGTTATGAGTCTAAGCGTGAGAAAATTTCTACTAAACAAGAAATTGGACATGCTAAAAAAGCTTCTACTGCTCCTAAGCGCTTCGTTAGAGAAATTCGTTGTGCATCAGGTGAGTACAGCCTTGGGCAAGAGTTAAATGCTGAAGTGTTTGAAGCTGGAGAAATGGTTGATGTTACTGGAATTTCTAAAGGTCATGGTTTTCAAGGTGTAATTAAAAGACATGGACAATCACGTGGGCCTATGGCACATGGTTCTAGATATCACAGACGCCCTGGTTCAATGGGACCAATGAGACCGATGAGAGTTTTACCAGGTAAGAAGTTACCAGGTCACATGGGTGTTAAGAAGGTAACAATTCAAAATCTTGAAGTTGTATCTATTGATACAGCTAAAAATGTTATGTTAGTAAAAGGAAGTGTTCCTGGACCTAATAACTCATTCGTAACAATTAAGAGTGCTGTAAAAAATCCTGCTAGTGTTACAGGTAGAGAGTTAGTTAACTACAATAAACCTGCAGCTAAGTCAGAAGAAGCAAGCGCTGAATAATTTAGGGAAAAGGAGGTATTGAGATGCCAAAGATTACAATGTTTGATCAAACAGGTAAGGAAATTAAAGATGTAAACTTGGCTGATGAAGTTTTTGGGATTGAACCAAATAAATCAGTATTATTTGATGCAATCATTATGCAAAGAGCTTCGCTGAGACAAGGTACACATAAAGTAAAGAATAGATCAGAAGTTCGTGGTGGTGGACGTAAGCCATGGAGACAAAAAGGAACTGGTAATGCACGTCAAGGTACAATCCGTGCTCCACAATGGAGAGGTGGAGGAGTTGTATTTGGACCAACACCGAGAAGTTATAGTTATAAGTTGAATAAAAAAGTTAGAAGATTAGCACTTAGAAGTGCACTAAGTTTAAAAGTATTAAATGAAGAAATTAAGTTACTTGATGCTATTAAGTTTGATGCACCTAAGACTAAAGAAGCAATTAATGTTCTAAATAACTTAGATTTAACTAATAAAGTATTAGTAGTAAGTAAAGAATATAATGAAGAAGCTGCAAGATCTTTTAGAAATATTCCAAAAGTTGCATATACTAGTGTAGATCAAGTAAATGTACTTGAACTAACTCATTATGATAATTTATTAATTACTGAGGATGCTGCAAACCATTTAGGGGAGGTGCTTAGTTAATGAATGCATATGATATTATAAAGGCGCCAATTATTACTGAAAAGAATGCGCATCAAATGATGGAAGAAAATGTTTATGCTTTTGAAGTAAACTATAGAGCAAACAAAATTCAAGTTAAAGAAGCAATTGAAGAAATTTTTAATGTAAAAGTTGAAAGAGTAAATATCATGAATTGCAAAGCTAAGAAAAAGCGCGTTGGACGTTACGAGGGGAAAACAAATCGTGTACGTAAGGCGATGATTAAGTTAGCTGATGGAAGCAAGATTGAAGTTATTTAATTTTATGTAAGGAGGTCAGATTATGGCGATTAAAAAGTATAAAGCGATGACAAATGGTCGTAGACACATGTCAACATTGACTTTTGAAGAGATTACGACATCTACACCGGAAAAATCGTTATTAACTACTTTAAATAAGAAGAGTGGACGTAATAATCAAGGTAAGATCACTGTTCGTCACCAAGGTGGAGGACACAAGAGAAAGTATCGTATCATTGATTTTAAGAGAAACAAAAATGATATTCCTGGTCGTGTTGCAACGATTGAATATGATCCAAATAGAAGTGCAAATATTGCATTAATTAATTACGCTGATGGAGAAAAGAGATATATTATTGCTCCTGAAGGTTTAAAAGTTGGAATGGAAATTTTAAGTGGGGAAAGCGCTGATATTAAAGTTGGACACGCTAAAAAATTAAAGGATATTCCAGTAGGTACGGTTATTCACAACATTGAAATGAAACCAGGAAAAGGTGGACAGTTAGTTCGTTCAGCTGGTACTAGTGCTCAAATCCTTGGACGTGAAGACAAGTACGTGTTAATCAGATTACAGTCTGGTGAAGTTAGACTTATCTTAGGTGAGTGTATGGCAACAATTGGTACAGTAGGAAATGCTGATCATGAGCTTGTTAATATTGGTAAAGCAGGTCGTAGTCGTTGGATGGGTAAACGTCCTACAGTACGTGGATCTGTAATGAATCCAAATGACCATCCACATGGTGGTGGTGAAGGTAGAACTCCAATAGGACGTAAGACACCTGTAACACCTTGGGGTAAACCAGCACTTGGACTTAAGACAAGAGATAAGAAAAAAGCGTCTTCTAAGTATATTGTACGTGGACGTAAGAAATAGATTAAAGGAGGAAGGAACATGGCTCGTTCATTAAAAAAAGGACCTTTCATTGATGAGCATCTACTAAAAAAGGTAGAAGCACTAAATAGTGAAAATAAGAAAAAAGTAATTAAGACATGGTCTCGCCGTTCAACAATTTTTCCACAATTTATTGGACATACTGTTGCAGTACATAATGGTAAAGAACATATTCCTGTTTATGTAACTGAAGATATGGTTGGTCATAAATTTGGAGAGTTCTCACCTACTAGAACTTATGGTGGACACGGAGATAAGAAGAAAAAATAATATTTATTCACGTGAAAGGAGAATCATTTATGGAATCAAAAGCTTCTGTAAAGACAGTAAGAGTTGCTCCTAGAAAAGTAAGGTTAGTTTTAGATTTAGTTCGTGGTAAAGATATTTCTGAAGCGGTGGCAATTCTTGATAATACAAATAAAGCGGCTTCGCCTATTGTTAAAAAGTTAGTTCTAAGTGCTGTTGCAAATGCAACTCATAATTACAATATGGATGAAGAGAATTTATACATTAAAGAAATCAGAGCGGATGAAGGTCCGACTTTAAAAAGATTTCAACCTAGAGCACAGGGACGTGCATTTAGAATCAATAAGCGTACAAGTCACATTAGTGTAATTGTTGCGCAAAGATAAGAAAAGGAGGTAGTATTAATGGGACAAAAAGTTAGTCCGGTAGGGCTTCGTGTTGGTATCAATAAAGGATGGAATTCTAATTGGTATGCTAATAAGGAATACGCAAAGTTCTTACATGAAGATATTCAAATTAGAGAATATATAGAAACAAAACTTAAGCAAGCTTCTCTTAGTAGTGTTAACATTGAAAGAAAAGATGATAAAGTTTATGTAAACATTCATACTGCAAAGCCAGGTATTGTTATTGGACGTGGTGGAGAAGATATTAATAAATTAAAAGATGAGTTAGCAAAATTTACTAAAAAGACTGTTAATTTAAATGTAGTTGAAGTAAAGAATGCTGATTTAGTGGCAAAGCTTGTTGCTGAAGGTATTGCTAAGCAAATAGAAAATCGTGTTTCATTTAGAGTGGCACAAAAAAGAACAATCCAAAGAGTTCTTAGAAACAGAGAAATCAAAGGAATCAAGACATTAGTATCTGGTCGTTTAGGTGGTGCAGATATGGCAAGAAGTGAAGGTTATACTGAAGGAAATGTTCCTCTACATACGCTTCGTGCTGATATTGATTATGCTTTAGCAGAAGCAGACACTACTTATGGAAAGATTGGAGTAAAGGTTTGGCTTTATAAAGGTGAAGTTTTACCAACTAAAGCTAATGCTGAAGGTAAGAAGGAGGGTAAATAATTATGTTATTACCTAAAAGAACAAAATATCGTCGCCCTCATAGAGTAAAATATGAAGGAAAAGCTAAAGGTGGTACTGAAGTAAACTTTGGTGAATTCGGATTACAAGCTCAAGAAGGTGCATGGATTACAAATAGACAAATTGAAGCAGCTCGTATTGCGATGACTCGTTATATGAAGCGTGGGGGGAAAGTTTGGATTAACATTTTCCCACATTTATCTTTAACAAAGAAACCTTTAGAAGTTCGTATGGGTTCTGGTAAAGGTGCTCCTGATTCATGGGTAGCAGTTGTTAAAGAAGGAAGAATTATGTTTGAAGTTGCTGGTGTAAGTGAGGAAGTTGCACGTGAAGCATTAAGACTTGCTGCACACAAGCTACCAATTAAATGTAAGTTCGTTAAAAGAGAAGGAGGTAATAGTTAATGAAAGCAAATGAAATTAGAAATTTAACAGATGATCAAATCATTGCTAAAGTTGCTGAAATGAAGAAAGAATTATTTGATTTACGTTTCCAACAAGCAACTGGGAATCTTGAGCATACTTCAAAGATTCGTGAAACTAGAAAAACTATTGCCAGATTTAAGACAGTTTTAAACGAGCGCAAGTTAAGTAAATAATTTACGAAGGAGGAAAATCCTAATGTCAGAAAGAAATACACGTCGTGAACTTACAGGTATTGTTGTAAGTGATAAGATGGATAAGTCAATTACTGTAATGGTAGAAACATATAAGAAACATGCTTTATATGGAAAGCGTATTAAGAGTTCAACTAAGTTTACTGCTCATGATGAAAATAATGAGGCTAAAGTTGGAGATAAAGTTTTAATAATGGAAACTAGACCGTTATCAAAGAACAAGAGATTTAGACTTGTGAAGATAGTGGAAAAGGCTGTAATTATATAATAAATAAATCCGAAAGGAGGACAAGTTATGATTCAACAAGAAACGAGACTTAAAGTAGCAGATAATTCTGGTGCTCGTGAAGTGTTAACAATAAAAGTATTAGGTGGTACAAAGCGTAAATATGCAAATATCGGAGATATTATCGTTTGTAGTGTTAAACAAGCAACACCTGGTGGAAATGTAAAAAAGGGTGATGTTGTTAAGGCAGTTGTTGTAAGAACAAAAACTGGTGTGCATAGAAATGATGGTTCTTATGTTAAATTCGATGATAATGCATGTGTAATTATCAATGATGCTAAAGGGCCAAAAGGAACGCGTATTTTTGGACCAGTTGCACGTGAGTTAAGAGATAAGCAATTTATGAAAATTGTTTCACTTGCTCCAGAAGTATTATAATCACAAGGAGGTGCAATATGAAAATTAAACAAGGTGACTTAGTGCAAGTAATTGCAGGAAGTAGTAAAGATAAAGGTAAGCAAGGTAAAGTTATTAAGACTCTTGCCAAAAAAGACCGTGTAGTTGTTGAAGGTGTTAAGTTAGTTACTAAACATGTTAAGCCTTCTCAACAAAATAGCGATGGTGGAATTATTACAATTGAAGCTCCAATTCATGTTTCAAATGTAATGATTGTTGATCCTAAAACAAAAAAACCTACAAGAGTAGGATACACAACAGACAAAAATGGTAACAAGGTACGTGTTACAAAAGCGTCTAACACAATATTAGATAAATAAAAGTAAAGGAGGTTTGTCATGAATCGTTTACAAGAAAAATATAATAACGAAATTAAGAATAGCTTAGCTGAAAAGTTTCAGTACAAATCAGTGATGGAAATTCCTAAGATTGATAAAATCGTTTTAAATATGGGAGTTGGAGATGCTGTTTCTAACTCAAAGTTACTAGATGCTGCTGTAGAAGATTTAGCAGTTATCACTGGGCAAAAGCCTATTTTAACAAAAGCAAAAAAATCGATTGCGACATTCAAGTTACGTGAAGGTATGCCTATTGGTTGTAAGGTTACTTTACGTGGAGAAAAGATGTACGATTTTCTAGATAAGTTAATTTCAGTTTCTCTACCTCGTGTAAGAGATTTCCGTGGAATTAGTGCTAAATCATTTGATGGACGTGGAAACTATACTCTTGGAATTAAAGAACAGTTAATTTTCCCAGAAATCAATTATGATAAGGTTGTTAAGTTACGTGGTATGGATATTGTAATTGTTACTACGGCTAAGAATGATGAAGAATCTAGAGAACTACTTGGATTACTAGGAATGCCGTTTAAAAAGTAAAGGCAAGGAGGTTAGTGTAGTGGCTAGAAAAGCAATAGTTGTTAAACAACAACGTAAACAAAAATTTCAAGTTAGAGAATATACAAGATGTGAAAGATGTGGTCGTCCACATTCAGTAATTCGTAAATTTAAACTATGTCGTGTATGCTTTAGAGAATTAGCTTATAAGGGCGAAATTCCAGGTGTTACAAAGGCAAGTTGGTAAAATAAAGGAGGATTATTATGGCAATGACAGATCCTATTGCAGATATGCTAACACGCATTAGAAATGCAAATCAAATGCATTATGATAGTGTTTCTCTTCCAACTTCAAAAACTAAAGTTGAATTAGCAAGAATTTTAAAAGATGAAGGTTATATTCGTGGTTATGAGGTTGAAGAAGTAGGTAAATTTAAAGAACTAAAAATACATTTAAAATATGGGCGTAATAATGAAAGAGTTATTACAGGAATTCAAAGAAAAAGTAAGCCAGGACTAAGAGTTTATGCTCAAAGTAATGAATTACCACGAGTTTTAAGTGGGCTTGGGATTGCGATTGTTTCGACTTCAAAGGGAATGATGACAGATCGTGAAGCAAGAAAACTTAATGTTGGTGGAGAAGTAATTGCGTACGTTTGGTAATATACAGGAGGTAATAATTAATGAGCCGTATAGGAAATAAAATTATTGAAATACCTGCAGGTGTTACTATTACTAATGAATCTAATTTAATTACTGTTAAAGGACCTAAGGGTGAAAATAGCTTTCAGTTTAGACCTGAAGTTACTATTGATATCAATGAGGGGAAAATAACAGTTGCGAGAAATAATGAATCTAAGAAAGCAAAACAACTTCACGGTACAACTCGTGCTGTAATTGCCAATATGGTAGAAGGTGTTTTAAATGGATATCAAAAGGAATTAGAAATTATTGGTGTTGGTTACCGTGCAGCTTTAGAAGGAAAAAAAATTAATTTAAGTATGGGATTCTCTCATCCAGTATTAATGGATATTCCTGAAGGAATTGAAGTTGAAATTCCAAAAAATACACGAGTTATTATAAAAGGTATTGATAAGCAAATGGTAGGAGAATTCGCTGCCAATGTGCGAGGTGTTAGACCACCTGAACCTTATAAAGGAAAAGGTATCAGATATGTTGATGAGTATGTTCGTCGTAAAGAAGGAAAAACTGCTGGGTAAAAGACCCTAGAAAGGAGTTTGTAAATGATTAATAAAAAACCAAGAAATCTTGCTCGTAAAGCTAGACATGACCGTTTAAGAAAGAAGTTAAGTGGAACTAGCACGACTCCAAGATTAAATATATTTAGATCAAATGCAAATATATATGCACAAATTATTGATGATGAAACAGGTACAACAATTGTTAGTGCTTCAACTCTTGATAAAGATTTAGATTGCAAAGGTAAGTGTAATGTAGAATCAGCTACTAAAGTGGGTGAAGCAGTTGCTAAAAAAGCACTAGATAAGAAAATTGAAACTGTTGTATTTGACCGTGGAGGATACAAGTATCACGGTAAAGTTAAAGCTATTGCAGAGGCTGCAAGAGAAGCTGGACTTAAATTTTAGAAGGAGGAAACAAAATGGCTAAACGTAATGACCAAAGAGAACCAAAAGAGTTCGAAGAAAAAGTTGTAAAAATTGGTCGAATTACTAAAGTTTCAAAAGGTGGACGTAGAATGCGCTTTAATGCTTTAGTAGTCGTAGGAAATAAAAAAGGTCAAGTTGGTTTTGGAACTGGTAAAGCAAAAGAAGTTCCTGAAGCAATTAAAAAAGCAATACAAGATGCTAAGAAAAACTTAATCAAAGTTCCTATCGTTGATGGTAGAACTATTCCACATGAAATTATTGGAAAGCATGGTGCTGGAAAAGTATTCCTTAAGCCTGCTGGACAAGGTACAGGTATTATAGCTGGAGGTCCAGTACGTGATGTACTAGAACTTGCTGGTGTTCATGATATCTTAAGTAAGTCTCAAGGTTCAAATACTCCAATTAACATCGTGCGTGCGACTGTAAATGGACTTGAAAATCTAAGAACAGTTGAACAAATTGCAGAGTTAAGAGGAAAGAGTCCAGAGGAGATTTTATAATGGCAGAATTAAAAATAACTTATTATAAAAGTGCTATTGGAAGAAATCCAAAGCAAAAGAAAACTCTAGAAGCACTTGGACTTACAAAATTAAACAAGAGTGTTGTTAAAAAAGATAACGAAGCTACACGTGGAATGATTAATGTAGTATCTCATTTAGTAAAAGTTGAGGAGGTGTAGTTATGAAATTACATGAACTTAAGCCTGCTGAAGGTTCTAGATCAACTCGTAAACGTGTTGGTAGAGGACACGGAAGTGGAAGCGGAAAGACTTCTGGAAGAGGACATGGTGGTCAAAATTCTAGAAGTGGTGGAGGAGTAAGACCTGGTTTTGAAGGTGGACAAACTCCATTATTCCAACGTTTACCAAAGCGTGGATTTAATAATTATACAAGAAAAGAATACGCTGTAATTAATTTTGATATTTTAAATAGATTTGAAGATGGGGCAACAATTACTCCTGAATTATTAAAGGAAGCTGGAATTGTTAAAAATCAAAAGAATGGAATCAAAGTTTTAGGGAACGGAGTATTAGAAAAAAAGGTTAATGTAGTTGCTCATAAATTCTCAAAAACAGCAAAGGAAGCTATTGAAAAAATGGGTGGAACAGCTAGCGAGGTGAAGTAACATGCTTGCTACTGTAAAACAACTATTCAATCCTAAAAATATTGGACTAAGAAATAAGGTTATATTCTCTCTTGCTATGGCAGCGCTATATCTAGTAGGGAAAACCATTCAAGTTCCAGGAACTACTCCAATTGCCAATGATGGTAGCGGAATTTTTGGATTGTTAAATTTAATGAGTGGTAATGCACTTGCAAATGTGTCAATATTTGCATTAGGAGTTCAACCATACATAACTGCTTCAATTGTTGTTCAGTTACTAAGTATGGATGTATTACCTGTTCTTACAAGACTTTCACAAGAAGGGGATGTAGGTAAGAAAAAACTTAGTCAAATTACAAGATATTTTGCTATTGTTTTAGCTCTTGTACAAGGATTTAGTTATGCATTACTTTTTGATAAATCATATGGAGTTGTTGAAGATACTTCAGCGATGTCATATTTGCTAATAATTTTAACATTAACTGCAGGGACTGCTTTCGTACTTTGGATAGGGGACCAAATTACAAGTCGTGGAGTTGGAAATGGAATTTCAGTTATTATTATGGTAGGTATTGTCTCAGGTTTCCCATTGATGTTAAAAGATGCATTTAATGCATTATACAGTGGAGGAACTACACAAGAGCAAGCTTTAGGGTTTGGTAAATTTGGATTATTCATATTATTATATGTATTAATTATTGTGCTAGTTGTATATGTTCAAGAAGGTGTTAGACGTGTTGCAATTCAATACTCAAATAGAAGTGCAAGCGCGTATCATGGTGGAGGAAGAAATTTTATTCCTTTAAAAATTAATTCTGCGGGAGTTATTCCAGTAATTTTTGCTACTGCACTACTTGGAGCACCGCTTGTAATAACATCGATTGCTTCATACTGGGTTGATGATGTATCAAACATTGTTGCTTGGATTGAAAAATATTTAGATTATCAAAAGCCATATGGTTTTAGTATTTATATTATTTTAATTATTGCATTCGCATATTTTTATACATTTATTCAAGTTAATCCAGAAACTTTATCTGAGAATCTACAAAAGTCAGGAGCATATGTTCCTGGGATTAGACCAGGTGAAGAAACAACTAAGCATTTTACAAAAATTTTATATCGTTTAACATTCTTTGGTTCGATATTCTTAGCAGTAATTGCAGGTTTGCCAATTATATTCGCTAATTTTACATCAATGCCAGATAGTGTTAGATTGGGTGGTACATCACTTTTAATCGTTGTTGGTGTTTCTCTTGAAATAATTAGACAAATTGAACAACAATTAGTTGGTTATGATTATGAAGGGTATGTGACTAAATAATGAATATAATTCTAGTGGGTCCTCCAGGATCAGGAAAAGGGACGCAAGCATTTAGCATTAAGGATAAGTACCAATTAGATCATATTTCTACAGGAGATTTATTTAGAGATGCAATTAAGAATCAGACAGAGCTTGGTAAGCAAGTTAGTTCTATTCTGGAAAAGGGTGAACTTGTTTCAGATGAGTTAACTTTATCTATTGTTGAAGAAGCAATATCAAAGGTAACAAAAAAGGGATATTTACTTGATGGATATCCAAGAACTGTTCGCCAAGCAGAGCTTTTAGATGAATTGAATACAGAAATTGATGCTGTGATATATTTTAAAATTGATACAGAGCTTTTAATAGAGCGATTAACAGGTAGAAGAATCTGTAAATCGTGTGGAGCAAGTTATCATATTATATTTAACGCACCTATTAAAGAAGGTGTATGTAATGAATGTGGTGGAGAGTTATATCAGAGAAATGATGATAATGTCGAAAGTGCACAGACTCGTTTAAATGAATTTTTTGATAAAACACTACCATTAATTGATTATTATAAGAATCAAGGCAAATTATTTGAAGTGGATGCAAGTCTTGAAATGAGTATGGTTACTTCAAATATTGATGCTATCTTTGAGGAAGTAAAATAGTGATTGTAATAAAGTCTAAGCGTGAAATAGATTTGATGAGGCGCGCTGGAGAAATAGTGTATGAAACTCATCAGTTATTAAAGAAACGTATTTGTGTTGGTATTACGACACAAGAACTAGATAAAATCGCGTATGATTATATTATATCTTGTGATGCAAAACCATCATTTAAAAATTATAATGGATTTCCTGCTACACTTTGTACATCAATAAATGATCAAGTTGTACATGGAATACCAAATAATTATAAATTAAAGGATGGAGATATCGTTAGTATAGATATTGGAGCATGCTACCAAGGTTATCATGGAGATAGTGCTTGGACTTATGAAGTTGGGTCAGTTGATTTAGAAACTAAGCGTTTGCTTAAATTGACAGAGCAATCATTATTTATAGGTTTAGAGCAAGTAAAGCCTGGTAATCGTGTTGGGGATATTTCTGCTGCAATTGGAGATTTTGCAAAAGAGCATAATTTAGGAGTTGTAAAAGAATTAACTGGCCATGGTGTAGGTTCAAAGCTTCATGAAGATCCTCATATACCTAATTATGGTATTAAAGGAACGGGACCAAAACTTAAAGTTGGAATGACTTTGGCTATTGAACCAATGCTAAACTTAGGTACTGCAAATATAAATATTCTTGATGATGGCTGGACAATTACTACTTCAGATGGTAAGAATTCGGCACATTATGAACATACTATTGTAGTAACGGAAACAGGATATGATATTTTAACAACAAAGATGGAGGATTTAAATGGCTAAGCAAGATGTAATTGAAGTTGAAGCTGTGGTAATTGAAAATTTGCCTGGTGCAAAATTTAAAGTACAATTAGATAATGGGCATGTGGTTTTAGCTCACGTTTCTGGTAAAATCCGAATGAATTACATTCGCATTCTACCAGGTGATAAAGTAACAGTAGAATTGAGCCCTTATGATTTAACACGTGGGCGTATAACGTATAGAATAGGTTAAAAAAGGAGGTTTTGGTTATGAAAGTAAGACCATCAGTAAAACCGATCTGTGATAAATGTAGAGTAATTAGAAGAAAAGGAAGAGTTATGGTAATCTGTAGCAATCCTAAACATAAGCAAAGACAAGGTTAATTGGAGGTGTAATAATGGCACGTATTGCTGGTGTTGATATACCGCGTGATAAACGCGTAGTAGTATCACTAACATATATATTTGGTATTGGAAACACAAGTGCTAAGAAAATCTTAGCAGAAGCTAATATTGATGAAAATATTAGAGTAAAAGATCTTAGTGAAGATCAGTTAAATGACATTCGTAGTGTTGTAGGTAACTATACAATCGAAGGTGATTTAAGAAGAGAGCAAAGTTTAAACATTAAGCGTTTAATGGAAATTGCTTGTTATCGTGGAATGCGTCATCGTAAGGGACTACCTGTAAGAGGACAAAATACTAAAAATAATTCGCGTACAAGAAAAGGTCCAAGACGTACAGTTGCTAATAAGAAGAAATAGTAAAAAATAAAGGAGGTCTATTATGGCTCGTAAAGTTACAAGAAAGCGTAAAGTGAAAAAGAACATACCTATGGGTGTTGCTCATATTCACTCAACTTTTAACAATACAATCATAACGATCACTGATGAAGCAGGTCAAGCAATTGCATGGTCATCTGCTGGATCTTGTGGATTTAAGGGAAGTCGTAAATCTACACCATATGCTGCTGGTATTGTTGCAGAAGCTGCTGCAAAGTCAGCAATGGAACATGGTGTAAAAACTGTTGATGTAAGCGTAAAAGGACCAGGTCCAGGACGTGAAGCAGCAATTAGACAACTTTCAGTAACTGGTCTGGAAGTAAAGTCGATTAAAGATGTTACGCCAGTTCCACACAATGGTTGTCGTCCACCTAAACGCCCTCGTGGATAGTAAAGAATATAAGGAGGACAGTATATGATTCAATTTAGAAAACCTAGCTTTAAAGTAGAAGAATATGTAGAAGATAGATTTTATGGAAAATTTGTTATTGAGCCTTTGGAAAGAGGAATAGGGATTACTATTGGTAATGCTTTAAGAAGAATTATGATTTCTTCACTTCCTGGTGCTGCAATAAAAAATGTTAAAATTGAAGGTATTTTACATGAATTCCAAACTTTAGACGGTGTTTTAGAAGATGTAACACAAATTATTTTAAACCTTAAGCAAGTTATTTTAAGAATTGATTCTGAAGAAGAAAAAACTTTGACTATAAATGCTTCTTCTGAGGGAGTAGTAACTGCTGGAGATATTGAATGCGATAGTGATGTTGAGATTATTAATCCAGAACAACATATTGCTACACTGTCTCCGAATGCAACACTTTCAATGGAAATGACTGCTTCAACTGGTAGAGGATATGTTCCAAGTATTGAAAATAAGTCAGATACTCAAGTTATTGGAGTTCTTGCAATAGATTCAATATATACACCAGTTAAAAAGGTTGCGTATGAAGTTGAAAAGACTCGTGTTGGTCAAGATGGAAACTATGATAAGCTAATTATGGAAATTCATACTGATGGAAGTTTGAATCCAGAAGAAGCTTTATCTTTAGGAAGTATGGTTCTTGTTGAACATTTGGATATTATTAAAGATATTAATAATATTTCTAATATTGGAGATATTATGGTTGAAAAAGAAGAGACTTTAAAAGAAAAAGTTTTGGAAGCTCCAATAGAAAATTTAAATCTTTCTGTTCGTGCATACAATTGTTTAAAGCGTGCAGAAATCAACACAATATATGACCTAACTGAAAAAACAGAAGGTGAAATGATGAAAGTTAAGAATCTAGGAAAGAAATCGCTAAAGGATGTTATTTCTAACTTAGAAGAATTAGGTTTATCTCTTAAACCAGAAGAATAGGATAAGGAGGAACTTATGGGATATCGTAAATTAGGACGTTCAAGTGCTCATAGAAAGTCAATGCTTAGAAATCTTGCTACTGATGTAATTGTAAATGATAGTATTGAAACTACTCTTCACCGTGCTAAAGAAGCACAAAGATTAGTTGATAAGCTTGTTACATTAGGTAAAAAGGGAGATTTAGCTTCTAGAAGAAGAGCAGCATCTATCTTAATGAATGTAAATATTAAGAATGAAGAAAGAACTGCACTTCAAAGATTGTTTGATGAAGTAGCTCCAAGATATGCAGACAGAGCAGGAGGTTACACTCGTATCATTAGACTTGATAACCGTAGAGGTGATGATGCAGAAGTTGTAATTCTTGAATTAGTTTAATAATTATTTAATATAGTTCAGATTAAAGAAGCCATAAGGCTTCTTTTTCTTTAACTATGTTTATTTTTGGTAAGAGGTATTAATAAAAGATGAATAATATAACACCATACTATATAGTATTATTATAGTGTAAAGGATGTGGGATGATGATAGATTTATTATTTTTAAACTCTACCAATTTATCTATAAACTCAGTTTTGGAGTGTTTTGATAAATATAACTGTAATAGTACGGAAGTCAATAATACGTATGAGGCTTTTAAAGAGCTAAAGCATAGAAGGTTTGATGCAATAATAATTGCTTCAGACTTTAGTGATATTAGTGTAGTACTGTTTGTTAAATTATTAAAGTTGAATACAAGATATACTAAATTTGCTATAATTCATAATTTAAATTCAGAAGCTGAAGAAAAACTATATGGTCTTGATGTTGACAACATTATTGATTATAAAAAGGAGCCAAAGTTAATGAATTTAAAAATTGATAAATTTCTCAAAGGTTTATATATGGAGTCACACAATAAGATTATTGATGTTGGAACAGATATTGTAATAGATCTTGATACAAAAGTTGTTAAAAAACTAGGGAAAACGGTTAGAGTATCAGATGTGGAATTTAATATCCTTGAGTTTTTAATTACCAACAAAAATACTGTTTTATCAAGAAAGCAAATTGAAAAAAATGTATGGGGAAATAATATTAGTGATTTTGATAATAGAGTTATTGATGTATATATATTAAGGCTAAGAAGAAAGCTAGATATAAAATGTATTGAAACAATAAGAGGGATTGGTTATTGTTGGCAAACTAGCAATAAAAATAGTAGTGCTTATAAAAATTAAATATGTAAATAGGCAATATTAGTTTAAAGTGTAAACAATTCTAAGTGCTTAAAAATTTATGGAAGGTAGCTTTATACTATAAAATAATGCGTTATTTAAAACGTTTATATTTAGTTCTTTAAAATATGATATAATGATATCATATAGATTAAGGAGGCTAATATGATAGACTTAAGAAGTGATACAGTAACAAATCCAACTGATGAAATGAGAGAAGCTGCAAAAATTGCAGAGGTTGGTGATGATGTATATGATGATGATCCAACCGTGAAGAAATTGGAAAATTTAGCAGCAACAATGTTAAAAAAGGAGGCAGCAATGTTTGTTCCAAGTGGAACTTTTGGAAATCAAGTCTCACTTTTGACACATACAAATCAAGGAGATGAAATTATTATTGGAAAAGACTCTCACCTTTGTGCTCATGAAGGTGGGGGAGCAGCATTAATATCTGGTGTAATGATTAAAGCTCTTGATGTTAATAGCGGGTTAATGGATTTAAATGAGATTGAAAGTTCAATTCGTGAGGAAGATATTCATTTTCCTAAGACAAAGCTTATATGGTTGGAGAATGCGTGTGGATCTGGTGAAGTACTACCTATTGATTATTTAAGAAGCGTTAGAGAGATTGCGAATAGATATAATCTATCTATTCATATGGATGGGGCGCGTATTTTTAATGCAGCAGTAAGCCTAGGTATTGATGTGTCTGAGATTGCAAAGTATGCTGATACTGTACAGTTTTGCTTATCAAAAGGACTTTGTGCACCAGTTGGAAGCCTTGTAGTAGGAAATGTCAAGTTTATTGCTAAAGCAAGATGGTATCGTAAAATGATGGGTGGAGGACTTAGACAGGCTGGAATAATTGCGGCTCCAGGAATAATTGCTCTTGAAAAGATGACTAAGCGACTTTATGTAGATCATGAAAATGCAAAATTGTTAGCTAAGGGACTAGATGAAATTTCAAATATAAATGTTATGATGAACCGCCTTGATATTAATATGGTATTTTTTACTATTAGTGAAAAAATCATTACAAGTTCTGAGTTAATTAGCAAGCTTGAAGCAAATGGAATAATTGCTAATGGAGCAGAATTTGGAGAGTATAGATTTGTTACTACAAATGATATTAGTACTACTGATATAGACTATGTTATAAATATTATGAGAAATATTG
Organism: Bacilli bacterium; assembly: GCA_047973085.1. Classification (GTDB taxonomy): domain Bacteria; phylum Bacillota_I; class Bacilli_A; order JBKEDG01; family JBKEDG01; genus JBKEDG01. Next base: position 22,729 of record JBKEBI010000046.1, read on the forward strand.
TGTCATAAGTTCTAGAAATACTATTTCAAAAATTTGAGATAGTTTTTTATTTTAAGTTAATTTTAGTTTTATCATTCATAATATATTTGAGGTGATAAAAATGATAAAAAAAATTGGAATTGGGGTACTAGCATTTGTTATAACAACTGGAACTGGTATAGGAACATTCTTTAAAACAGATTTGTTTGAAACTTATAGAGATTTATGGGTTCAAACAGCGATGACTACCTCTAATCATAAATATTTAGCAACACTGTTCTTAAGTGATGAAGAAATAGAGGAGATTATGAGTAAGTATGTTGTAGAAAATGATTCTAATTCAACATCAGGGCTTGTTAATTTAAGTAATGAAAGTGATAATGTAGAAATTACAGAAATTGAAGGGGATACATATACAGGATATGTTATAGAAGTGAGCAATCCTTCAAGAGTAAGTTTGGTAGATATTAGAGATGATGAAAATGGAACTTTGATGAGTGAGTATGTTGAAGAAGAGGGTGATATATTAGCAGCAATAAATGCTGGAGGATTTAGTTTTAGTAAAAGAGGCTCTTATGATGGTAGTTTAAATAGCATGACAATAATAGATCAAGAACTTGTTTATGGGGATGAAGAAACAAGTGAGTCACTAATTGGATTAAGTAGTGAAGGCGAATTGATTTTAGGAGATTTTACATATAGTGAGGCAATTGAGGCAGGTATTGAAGATGCAATTAGCTTTGGACCATTTTTAATTGTTGATGGAGAAGATCAGATTGAAGAGGAAGCAACAGGAGGTCTTCAACCAAGAACCACAATTGGGCAACGTGCTGATGGTACAATCATTTTAGTAACAATTGAAGGAAGAAGTAAAACAAGTTTAGGGGCTACTTTATATGATATGCAAGAGATAATGAAAGAGTATGGAGCAATTAATGCTGCAAATTTAGATGGAGGGGGCTCATCAGAAATGATTTATGAAGGAAGTATTATTAATGATTTATCTAATGGAGATGAAAGAACAATGCCAACTGCATTTATTGTTAGTGAATAATGAGGTGATAATATGAAAGAAGAAGCAAAAGTTTTACCTAGTGAATTTATCATGCTTCACTATATAAGTACTAAGAAGTTTGGTAGCTTAAAATTTTTTGAAGAATTATATGGCAATACAGTATGGGATACAATCATTAAATTGATTAACATGAATTATATATATAATAGTACAAAAGTATTTATAGAAGAACATTTCAATAAACTAAAAAATATTGGTGAATTGGCTGAAAAAGAAATACAGGATATATTTAATAACTGTGAATATAACCTAACAATAATTGGAAAGAGAATTTTAACTGATCATGATAGTATTAAAAGAACTACTTTAAAATATTAATGTACTTAGTCCATTTTTCCAGACTAATACAACATAGTTTAGGGTAAATTACAAGTTTAATTTTAAAATTTATTTTGGAAAACTAGGTTCAACATAATAAAGAATTCATTTGAATTCTCTGACTGTCGACTACGTAGTCGATGGTCTTTTTTGTTATGTGAGTTTTCAACAAATTGCATTATTGAGGCTTTTTGTTAGTTATTGTCTTAAAATTTCTACTTCTACTTGGTATAATATAAGTAAGAGGTGGTTCCTATGATGGGCATTAAAAGTAAGCTTGATAAAGATCAAATTCAGATGTTTTCAATGAATGATTTAGTTCCAGA
>JBKEBI010000032.1:0-28512 GCA_047973085.1 Bacilli bacterium
ATGTATGAAAGTATAGATTTAGAAGAATATGAGAAGGCAATTGAAGAATTGGAAGAAATAGAAGAGTTGCGAGAAAAAGTATATGCGAATGTGGAAAAAGAAATAGCAGAGGTGGAGTAATGAAAAAGTATGTACTTTTAGCATTGTCACTAACACTGCTAATTTCAACATATACAAATACATTTTTAACAACATTAAAGTTGAATGCAAAGGTAGGAGAAAATGAACATTATAGTGTTAGTGAGGGATCAAATAGTGTCCTAATAGAAAATAGTAGCAATGAATTAGAAGTTAAAGAAAAAACAAGTAGTAATGAAGAAGCAAGAGAAGTGTATGAGCAAGTAAAATCATCAAGTGAGAGCCGAGTAAGTGAGTTACTAAGATCAGGATATGAGATAGTATATGAAAATAATACGGCAACAGAACTGTTCATGTACAATGAAGAACTAGATGAAATGAAAGTCATACAATATTTTGAAGAGACGCTAGTGCAAGGAAGAGATGGACTATACCGTTTAGATGAAGATGTAGTAAGAGTAATGAGAAGTTTAAAGACAACGATAAATGGTGTGGAGTTTAATTTATCAATTAATCAAGATACACCATTATACTATACACAAGAAGGTATAGAGTTTAAATATTATTTATAAGATGACAATTTAATATATGTTGGAGTAGATAAAAATAAGGTAGTATACCAAAGTGAAAATGGAATGCTAGTAGTTTTTAGTGTGGGAAATAATACACTAAGTATATCAAAGAGTTTAATTGATAAGAATCTAAGTTCTTCAACAGAAGTACGAGAAATAGTAAATGGTTACAAGTTTGAAGAAACAGAAACAGGTTATGTTGTAAATAGTGAGAGTGGAGGTGTAGAGATTACAAGGTATAGTAATAGTGCACTGTATGAAGAGATTGCAATGTCAAGTCCAGTAGAGTATGCGTATGAGCTTGATGCTGAAACAGAGATGTTGAAAATTAAAGAAGAGTTTAAAAAGAGTGTAATAGATATGCTTGGAGAAATAGAATTAATAATAGAGTATCAATCAAGAACATATCAAGCAAGTGGGACACGCTACTTAAGAGGGATACGAACAAATGGAGCAGAGTATGCATATCCATCAGGTACACCGTCAAATCTAGCAACAGGAGCAGTAATGAGCCGCATTATGTAAGGATAGGTAAAAATGTAGATGGGTTTACAGGAGATTTAAATGAGTCATTTATCGGTACAGGATTTATAGAAGATAGACTAGATTATGAAAGTTATATAAGCAACTATCATGTAGGTAAAAAGGTAGTTGATAATGGAGTAGTGAGAGATATGTTAAATGTGAGTGTAGAGAGTGCGACACTAAATTTAACAGTAGCAGGAGTAGGATCAACACCAAGTGGTGGAGGAATAAGTGTAGGAGATTATTTTAGATTGTATGGAAGTAGTAAATATGAAGAGGCAAAGAGTTATACACAGGGAGGAAGCGGATATTCAAATTACACATTAACAATTTTGTCAGGAGCAAGTTTTGATCCGATGAGTTTAAATCAAAATAACTATAATAGTTGGATAGGAAGTTTAAATACAACAAGTGCAAATGGAAACGTAGTACCAGAAGCAGTAACAAAGATTCATATGGATGCAGCAGTAAATAGTACGCACCGATTTGATGTAACGAATGCTATAAGTAAATGGAGTAGAAGTAATGATGGTAGTGCGCAGATAATAAGAATAGCAAATGATGCATGGGATAATTATATTGCAAGTTTGTCACATGTAAGTGGAGGGCCATCAATAGAGTTAACATTAAAGGAGATGCCAAATTTTGCAGTGAATGATTATGATATAAATAATACGACAGTAAAGCTAAGATCGTTTACAGCAAATGATCAAAAAGGTAGTGTATATACAAAAGCGATTGCAATAGATGGATTAACAAGCTATGAGGCAACAGTAGAATATGAGATATTTGATGTAGATACAAAAGAGGTAATAGTAAGTGGAGAAACAGAGAAAGCAAGAGAGACCTACACGTATCCATACTATAATCACAGTATAGATAAGGCACAAAACTATTATCGCTTAGAAAGTAATTATCAAGTAAAAGAGTTGATAAATGCAGATAAGTTTAAGCCAAACAAATTGTATCAAGTAAGAGTAAGGGCAACAGAAGAAGATGTCACAACAGATTGGATAAGTGGAGATAGTTTTCAAATTTATAATGTAGGGTATAAGTTTGAGACATTTTACCGTATTTTAAATTTCTATGGAAGAAGTAGTGATAGTTTAATAACAGAGTCAAAGATTGACAATAATATGATAAATCCATTAATAAGTGAAAAAAATTCACTCTTTATAAGAAATCCGAAGAAGAATAAGGGAAAAGTTTATGTAGCAAGCAATTTAGATGATAGTTCGAAATGGTTAATAGATCAAGGACTAATGGGAATGAATTTAAAGTGTGAGTATGGATTTGAGCCGATAAACTTTAATAATGGGAATTTCTTTTATACAAGTAGTGATGCAACGATATTTAATGGAGAAAATAAGTTTGAGATAGAAAGATACTACAATTCAAAAAAAGGTGGGGTAGAAACATCATTTGGAAGAAATTGGAGTAGTGTTTTTGATGCAAAGATTCAAGTTTTAGAAAATGGAAGTATAGCATTTTCAGACCCAAGTGGAAGAGTTCATGTTATGAGTAAAAATAGTGATGAGAGCTACAATCCAAGTTATGGTGAAAACTATACATTTGAAATGGTGAAGGTAGGAGACTATGTAGAGAGTGTAGATAGTGATTACTATATTCCAGCACTAAGTTATCCAGCAGTTACAAGTGAGGTTAAAGTAGATAAGTATAATTATATAGTAACAACAAGTGATGAGACAAAGTACTATTTTGATGATTTACTACAGTTGATAAAAATAGAATATAAAAATTCACAATCTGTTATGTTTGAACATAATAATTATGGGGTAAGTAAAGTAATAAGTGATAGTGGAAAAGTAATAAGTTTTACATATAATACAAGTGGATATATAAGTAAAATGACATTACCGGATTTAAGTGAGGTAGGATATTATTATGATGAGGTAGGGAATTTAGTAAAGTATGTAGATCAAAATGGTGTAGGAATAGATTATATATATGATGATAATTATTTGATGATAGGTTATAAACTGAGTAATTCTTCCCAATTGTTAATAACAAATGAGTATGATGAGAGTGGAAGAGTAAGGGAGCAAGTAGATATAAATGGAAATATTTCTAGACTTAGTTATAACCAAGGTTATACGAAAATAATAGATGGACGAGGAAATAGTAAAGTAATATATTTTAATGAATATTTATATACAACAAAAATAATAGATAATGGACTAGTAACAGAATATAGTTATGATGAGCTAGGAAATGTTACAGGAGAGAAGAAATATAGTGAGGGAAATGAAGAGGAAGTAGAAATTGAAACATATGAGTATGATGGGAATGATTTAATATCATCAACATCACCACTAAATATAAAGACAGAATATAGTTATGACGAGAATTCAAATATTATAAAAATAGATAATGGAAGTTATGAAACAATATTTGAGTATGATAGTAGTAATAATCTTGTTAGAAGTTATAGTGAGGTAGAAGGGGAATATTTAGCAAGCTATAATGAATCAGGGTATAAGATTAGTGAGACAAATGCAAATAATGGAACAACAACATATGAGTATGATGGTAAAATGCATGTTGTAAGTAAAATAAGTCCAACAGGAACTAAAAACTATAGTTATGATGATAATGGATTACTAATATTAAAACAGAATGAATTTGGTGGAGTATACGAATATAAAAGAAATAGTCGAGGAGAGATAGTAAAGACGATAGACCCATATGGAAATGAAGAGAAGTTTGAATTTGATGATATGGGAAATTTAGTAGCAAAACAAGATTTAAATGGGAATATAGTAAATTATAAATATGATGAGATAGGAAATTTAATAGAAGAAATAAATGCGTATGGAAGTACAAAATATTACTATGATGAAGTCTATAATTTAATAGAAGTAGTAGATGGAGAGAAGAATTCAACAAAGTATGAATATGATAGTAAAAATAATATAAGTAAAGAAATAAGTGCAAATGGAAATGAAAAGGATTTTGTTTATGATAATCATGGAAATGTTATTGAAGTATCAGATAGTATAGGTCTAGTAAATAAGTATGAGTATGATAGCAATCAAAAGCTAGTATCAAGTACAGATGCAAATGGTGTTGTAACAGAATATGAGTATGATATTAGAGGACAGTTGTTAGTTAAGAAAGTATCAGGAATAGTAGTAGCAAGGAATGAGTACAATAAGTATATGCAACTTGCAACTAGTTATGATGGAAATGAGATAGCAACAACATATGGTTATGAATCAAATCAACTAGTTTATGAGTCACGCTCAAATATTAATACAAAAACATACGAGTACAATAGTATAGCACAAGTAAGTTTGATAAAAGATTCGTATGAAAGTGCTACCACAATAACATATGGGAGTGAAGGAAGTGTTGTTAAAACTACAGATGCAGATGGAGTGGTTACAACATTTAAGCATGATTTAGCAGGAAGAGTTGTAGAAATAAGTGTTGGAGGAGTAGTAACTTCAAAGAAAAGTTATTATCCAACAGGGATTGTTAAAGAAGAGGAAGATGGAAATGGAAATAAAAAGACATATATAATAGATAATGCTTCTAGACTTGCAGGAGTTATTGATAATGATGGAAATACGCATTCATATAAATATGATAGTGTAGGAAATATAATAGAAGAAACAGATGCATATGAAAATGTGACAAGCTATGAGTATGATGAGATGGGGAATGTAGTTGTAGAAGAAAATAGTTTAAATGAAAAGACATATTATGAATATGATTTAAGGGGAAATTTAGTAAAGAGGATAGATCCAGATGTAAATTATGAAGAATATAAGTATGATGGAAATAGTAATATAATTGAAGTGGTTAAGAGAAATGGAGTAGTTATTAGTTATTATTATGATGATTTTAATAGACTAGTAAAAGAGAAAGACTCAACAGGTCAAAAAAATATTTATACATACGATAACAATGGAAATATGCTCAGTGAAGAAAATCAAGGAAATCAAAAAAATATTCATAGTTATGATGAACTAAATAATTTGATAAAGACGCAAAGTTTTGATGGAAATATAACAAGATATATTTATGATATGGAGTCAAGATTAGTTGAAGAAATAGATCCACTAGGAAATAGTAAATATACAACCTACAGTGCAGGAGGAAGAGTAAGTAGAGAAGTAGCAATTAATAAAGGAGTTACAAACTTTGTATATAACAATCGTGGATTAGTAAGTGAGATAAGTAATCCACTAGAAGAAGTTATTAAATATGAATATGATAATAATGGCAATGTAGTAAAAGAGTTAGACAGCTATAACAATAGTGTAGTATACGAGTATAATTACAACAATCAAGTAGTGAGTAAAACTAATCAGGTGGGGATTACACAAGAGTATGTTTATGATGCACTAGGAAATTTAGTAAAAGAAGTAGATGGGAATGCCAATGCTACAAGTTATAAATATGATGGGATAAATAGAGTAGTAGAATCAGTAGATGCGCTAGGTTTTAAGACCAGATATGAATATGATTTAATGGGGAATGTTATAAGTTATGTAGATGGAAATGATGTAGAGATAAAGTATGTTTATGATGTGGTAGGAAATTTATTAGCAGAAAAGTATGAAAATAATTCAACACTAAACTATACATATGACCTTAGAGACAATAAAACAAGTGAAGAGGATGGAAATGGAAATAAGACATTTTATGCATATGATAACTTAAATCGAGTAGTAAAAGAAGTAGCCCCAAGTGGTAATGCAATTAGTTATGAATATGATGAAAAGGGAGATTTAGTAGAAGAATCAGATAATATAAGTACAATAAATAAGTATACATATAACAAAGTGCATAATGTAGTAAGAAAAGAAGATGCATTAGGAGCAGTAGAGAACTATACATATTGTAAATGTGGTGGAATAATCGAGACAATAACAGATGATAATGGAAATACGACAACATATGAGTATGATTTATTAAATCGTGTAAAGAGTAGTAATGATGAGAGAGGAGTAGTTACAGAGTTTGAGTATGATATTTATGGGAATACAAAGTCGATGATAATAAATAATAGCAGAGTGTATAATTATGAGTATGATGGAGCAAGTAGGCTAGTAAAAGAGGTAAATCCATTAAATGAGGAAACAGCATATGAATATGACTCAGCGAATAATTTAGTTAAGACAACATCAGCATCAGGAAGTGAGACAAGCTATGTTTATGATAAATTAAACCGAGTAGTAGAAGAAGAGGATGCACTAGGATATAGTAAGAAATATAGATATGATGCGGTAAATTTAGTAGAAGAGATAGATCAAGAAGAAAATAGTACAAAGTATGAATATGATAGTGTAGGAAATATAATAAAAGTAGAAGATGCAAGTAAAGAAATAGTAAGTTATTCCTATGATAAAAATAGCAATTTAAAGAATGTTAGTATTAGGGGAAGAGTAGTACAAAAATACAATTACGATAGTAGTAATAATGTAATAAGTGAGAAAAATGTAGAAGGTAAAGAAAAAAGGTATGAATATGATATAAGAAATAATGTTTCTAAAGAAATAAAAAATGATGGACAAGAAATTATTATGAAGTACAATAATTTAAATTCAATGATTTCATCACTCTCAAGTGATAATGAGATAGAAAATAGGTATGATACAAATAATAATTTATTAACATCAGTTCAAAATGAAGAAGTGACACAAATAAAATACAACAAGTATAATGACATAGAAGAATATGTAGATGAAAATAACAATACAGTAAAATATACATATGATGAATATGGAAATAAAACGAGTGTAGAGTATAGTGATGGATCAAAAATAGAGTATGAATATGATGAATTAAATCGCCTAGTTAAGATAATAGATGTAGAGAAGAAAGAGACCATAATAAAATATGATGAGAGTGGAAATAGAATAGCAGAAATATTTCCAGGAAATGTTGAGGTAAGAAGTGAATATGATGGAAACAATAACTTAGTAAGCAAAGAGTATAGAAAAGAAGGAAAAGTAGTACTCACACTAAGTTATGTGTATACACCAAGAGGACAAGTATCAAGAGAAGAGCGCCGAGAATACAGTGATGATGAAAGTGAGGGAGCCCTCCAAACGATAAAAAGTTATGAATATGATGAGATAGGACAACTAACAAAAGCAGAATATGAAATAACAAAAGCAGGAGTAGTTGAGAATATTAGCTATGAATATAGCTACAATGCATACAACAACAGAGATGAAGTAAGAGTAGAAATAGATGGAGAAGTAGAAGTAATAAGTGAGAAGGTAAATGAATCAGGACAAGTTGTAGTGCGAGAAGGAAAAGACTTTAAAACAAAGTATGAATATGATGAGAATGGAAATTTAATAAAGGAGTTAAGCGAAGATGGAAGTAGTCTAGTTTATGAATACAATACACTAAATCAATTAGTTAGTGTAGTAAGTAGTGATGGATATTATGAAACATATGATTATGATGGGCTAGGAAACAGGGTAGAAAAGGCGAGCTATACACCGTATGGAGTGTATAATACAAATGGATACAGTTCAAATCTAACACTAAAACAAGAGTTAGAAAATTTTGTAGAAGAAGAAACAAGTCATAAAGATAAAGAGAATGAAACAAAGACATTAAAAGAAGCGTTAGAGGAAGATAAGGATTGTGGAGAAAGTGAAGGAGAAGAGCTAGATAAACAGGTAATAGAGTATGTAAATGATATCAATACAGAGTATGAGAAAGTATTAGAAGTAAAAGGTGAGGAGTATACAAGAAATATCTATGGTGAAGATTATGCACTAATGACAAATGGTGAAGTAAATATGCTAGATCATAAGGGGAGTGTAGTAGGAAGTATAGGAAGAAGCATCACAACAAATGACTACACACCACAAGGGTCAACATTAAATACAAAACTAGTAAAAAGTGTAGAGAAAAAAGATGTAATAGGATATAATAATGAAATAGAGGACAATTTTGACTTGCAATATTTAAGAGCAAGATATTACAAGCAAGAAGAAGCAAGATTTATAAGTGAGGATACATACAAGGGAAGTATAGGAGAAAAGAATAGTCACAATAGATATACATATGTAGAAAACGATGGGGTAAACAACATTGATCCTAGTGGACATAAGCCACCATCAAAGTATAAAGGGCCTAGAACAAGTAATAGTAGAAGTATATCAAGTTCAAAAAGTAGGTCTAAGAAGAGTGGAGCAGCTATTAGACTACCAGCACCAAGCACCCCATCTAAATCAAAAGCAGTATATGGACCACCAGCTCCAGCATATGTGAGTGTGAAAAATGAAATTTATAATCAGTCGGGAATAAATACAACAAGACCAGCAGGAATGAGTGATGATGAGTATTATAATTATTTAGTTGAAGTTAAGAAGTTTTGTGACGATTTAAAATCAATAGGAATAAATAAAGGTGGAGTAGGAGTATTTGTAGAAAATTTAAATACAGATATAAGAAGCAATAATAAAGCTAAGAAAAGAAATCCATTTGAAATATTTATGACTAAGGTAGAAGAAAGTTTAACGTTTGATAGTAAATTACAAAAAGCAATAATAGCTGGACACGAAAAATATAGAAAAGAAAATCCGGAAACTGTAAAGAACTATAATGCGCAAAAAGACATTGTAACATATAGTCAAGAGTTTGTAGGACTTGATGGAGAAGAGTTAAGGACTGTATTTGCATTAATAGTAGCAGGAGCTAGACCAACCCTAATATCAAGTGGATGCCTAACTACATATGACAAAGTAGACTTGGGAGAAACTTCAAAATGTCAAATAGAGAAGTATCCATCAGATATAGAAAAGTGGTTACAAGATGGAGGGGCTGCAGCAAATTATTTAAATGAAATGTATAAAGATGGAGTGCTTAAGAGAACAATTGAAACAATAGTAGGAATAGCAGGATTTGCAGTTGGTCTAGCTGTAGGTGGTCCACTTGGAGCAATAGTAGCAACAGCATTAGGAATAGGTGGAGCAACAGCATATCAATTTTTAGATAGTAAGGAAGGAATGGACTGGGAAGAATACATTACAGATATAGCAACAGAAATCGCTCTTGCAGTTGGGGGAGAGTTAATTGGTGATGCATTAGGAGCATGGTTGAAGAATGGTGATGATGTTTTAAAGAGTGGGGATAAGTTTAAATATACAGGTGATATGGAACCAAGTTTACTTAATAAGTTGAATGATATTACTCTTGGAAATGGTTCAACAGGTAGGTTTGTGCCAAATGATGTAAGCGAGCAAATGTTTTTAAGAGAAGTGTTAGATAATCCACTAGATGGAGCTAGAAATACTGGTTTGACTTTAAGTGACTCAAGGTGGCCTGCAGAAGATGGTTGGGTAAAAATGGAAGTAGTTGCTGAAAATACAAAATATGATCCATTTCAAGGAACAGGTGGAACAGGGTACGGTAATTATGTCGATTCAAACACTACAATACATTATGTATATAACACAATAACAGGACAGTTTGATGACTTTAAATTTGTTACAAATTAAGGAGGTAAAAATGATATTTCAAAAAGAAGATAGCATTCACTATGTATATGGCTTGTTCAAACTGTATATTGAAGATGAAGTACGAACATTTATATACACAAAAGACGGATTTAATATAGTTAATAGCAAATATACAGAAGAACTTATAGTCAATAGCGAAAACATATTTATAACAAAATTTTATTTAAGTGATAATGCATATGTAGAGTGCATAAGCGAAAGTAAATATCTTGATGCTAGTTATTACAACTTTGAATATGGAACTAATTTCTCCAGCGAACAGGAAAAAACAGAGTTTGAAGAAAAAATGAAGAAGTTTGAAAAGGAATTACCAGAAATAAATCAAAGAATAGATATTGACTATATTCGATGGAAGGTAAAAAACGGACAAATTGAGGAGTGGCAAAATAATTTCACTGATAAAATTGTTGAGTTGTCAGATACAGAGCGCTTTATTGATGATGACAATTATGATATATTCTATGATATTAATGACTTAGATAATATTAAAGTAGTTAAAAAAGCATCTTAGTTTTATTGATACTACACTAACATTGAGCCTCACACTTTTGTGTAGGCTCTTTTACAATATTTTGTAATAATTGTTTTGTTGACAAAAATATAAATACTATAACTACATCACTAATTATAATCTTCTCTTAACATATGACATCTAAAACATCAGAGCCAAAAAATGCCACATAACCTTAATGACAAATTGTCATATGTTAAGAATTACAATCAAATAATTAAAAAGCCGTATAGCTTGATCTCAAAATAATTAAATTGAGAAACTCTATATGGCTTTACTTATGCTCCAATATTTAAAACTATTTATAGACTATTATTGACTTTAAATATTAGAGTTTAATTATTTAATTGTAAGAATGCTTAATTAGATGTTTAAGTTATTTAATCAATTCAAATTGAATCTACTATATCAACAAAAATATAAAATAAAAGTAATTTTATTAATGAATATAGGTTTATTGTAGTTCTAATTAAGTATAGAGAGTATAATTAGTTAAAATATTAGTAATAATCACATTCTAAAATGTAAAACAATTATTACAAAATATTGTAAAAGAGCCTACACAAAAGTGTGAGGCTCAATGTTAGTGTAGTATCAATAAAACTAAGATGCTTTTTTAACTACTTTGATATTATCTAAGTCATTAATATCATAGAATATATCATAATTGTCATCATCAATAAATCGTTCTGTATCTGATAACTCAATAATTTTATCATCAAAATTATTTTGCCACTCTTCAAATTTCCCATTTTTGACTTTCCATTGAATATAGTCAATTTCTATTCTTTGATTTATTTCTGGTAATTCTTTTTCAAACTTCTTCATTTTTTCTTCAAATTCAATTTTTTCTTGTGAGTTAGCAAAATTTGTACAGTATCCTAAATTGTAATAACTTGCATCAAGATACTTACTTTCACTTATACAATTGATAAAATTAGCATTGCTTTTTTCATCAATTGTATTATTTTTTAATGTAATATCAGAAATTATATTACTTAATTCGTCCTGACTGATACTATCAAACCCAAAATCTGCATAAATGTATTTAAGCTTGCTATCTAAATAAAAAACCGCATAAATTTTATATTCATTTCCGAATATATCTTTATATATCATATTTTCCTACCTTCCGGTTGTAACAAATTTAAAGTCGTCAAATTGTCCTGTATTTGTATTGTATACATAGTGTATTGTTGAGTTAGGTTTTGAGACTATATTTAAATTAGAATCTATGTATGTTCTTTCTGCTGTCACTTGCATTTTTACCCATCCCTCTTCTGCTGGCCACCTCGAATCACCTAGTATGTTTCCTGTATTAGTTGCACCCTTTAATGGATCTTCAAGTACTTCTCTCAAAAACATTTGCTCACTTACATCATTTGGCACAAACCTACCTGTTGAACCATTTCCAAGAGTAACATCATTCAACTTATTAAGTAAACTTGGTTCCATATCACCTGTATATTTAAACTTACTCCCACTCTCTCGATAGATATTACTACTATATAAGAAAGTGGTTATTACTTTTATTTCAATTTTAAAACTATTAAGTTGTCTGTTTTTAAAATTCCTAACCTAATTATAACATATTTTTCAAACTAGTTTTATTAAAATTTGCTAACGTTCCTCATACTCACTCTCATACTTCATCATTGAGTAAATTATTCTAACTAACTGTCTCATAATACATATTAATGCTTGTGTAGAAGTCTTGCCCTCACTAATCTTCTTATGATAATAATCATAGAATCGTTTGTTACGTTTAGTGTCACCTTTGTATGTTATCATCCCAACTGCAAGGAAGTATAAAGTACTTCTAAGTTCTCGGTTACCACCTCTAGAACTTTCTATCTTACATGTTGAAGAACTTGATATTGTAACTGGTGCAATACCTGCAAAGCGTGCTAAACTCTTCTCATTCTTAAAACGTTGAATATCACTAATATTAGCAATGATAGCTGCAGCAGTAATTGTATTTACTCCAGGTATGGTTGTTAAGTGATATGGTAAATCATTTAATAATTCATCAATACGATCATCAAACAACTTAATCTGTTCTTCTAAAGTGTTAATTGTTATAATAGTTTGCTGTAGCACAAAAGAGTTTGTAGTGTCCTCTACAGTAATATTATCTTCTTCAACAATAGTAAGTATCTTTTCAGCTTTCTTCACTGTAAAGTTCTTAGCTGACTCTTTAACCTTTGCAGTTAAAATTTCAGCACTCACACCTTTAAGAGTTAAAGGATGTGGATAAGTTAAAAAGAAAAATCTTGCCGACTTAGTTTGCAACTGGCTAAAGAACTGGTTGTATCTAGGATACACATACATTAAGTTGTTATGTAAACTTAAATACATCTTTGCCTTGTTTCTATTCAACAGTTGTCGTTGATTTAAAAGCATTGCAAGATTATCAATTTTGATATTAAATGTAGCGGTTGGTAGTTTGGTCTCCATATCTTTAAGAATGTGTGCAACACAATATGCATCATATTCATCTGTCTTGTGATATGTTGCTTGACTAACACGAACAATATTAGCAAGTGTTGAGTAGACGTGCTTAACAACATATCTCTTTTCACTTAAAAATGTAGCAAGTAGTTTACCAAAACTATTAACATCTTCAAGACCAAATACAAGTGTAGCATTTAAACTTTCAAGCATATTTAAAACACCAGCAAAATCAGTTGCTGAGTTATTAAATGTATGAGTTAAAAGTATATCATTAGTAGCATTAATTACACAAAGTGTATGAGTATATTTATGGGTATCAACCCCAACATAAAGTTTGATAGTATCATCTCCTTAAAGTGTATTTACTTATAATAACAGTTTGCAGTCTCTGGTATTAGCGATGGTTAACCTCGCAAGAGCGGGTAAGCATTAAAGTATGTTATAAGTAGTGATTAGTTCACTTGCTTAAAACCATTAGCAAGTGCAGTATAAAGGGAGTGTAGAATAATCTGTGTAAAGTAAAATTTGCGCAGATTTTTCTTTTACAATAATATTTAGTATAATTAATAGAAAGAGAGGAAAATATAACTATGGCAAGAAGAGAGAGAAAGTTTTCAAAAATAACAGAAATGTTAATGGAAGAGTATGATTTAAAAACTGCAGGAGATGTACATAATGCTCTTAAAGAAGTATTAGGTGACACACTTGAAAAGATGCTTGAAGCAGAACTAGATGGTCATCTAGGCTATGAAAAAAAATGACTATGCAGAAGGTATAACTGATAACAGAAGAAATGGAACAACTCCAAAGAAAGTCAAAGCACATTTAGGAGAGTTGGAAATTGAAGTTCCACGTGATAGAGATGGTGATTTTGAACCAACTATTGTCCCTAAAAGACAAAAAGATATAAGTGACATTGAAGAGCGTGTATTAGCAATGGTTTCAAGAGGTATGAGTTATCGTGATATTGGACAAACAATTGAAGAAACCTACGGCTTTAAATGAGTAAAGATATGATAACAAAAATAACTGATAAAATATGGAATGATGTACTTGAGTGGAGAAATCGAGAGTTAAAGGAATGCTATCCATTTGTATTTGTGGACTGTATGTATGTTAGTGTTAAAAGTAATGGAGTAGCAAAAAAACAAGCAATATACACGATTTTAGGCTATACAATACATGGAAATAAGGAGTTATTAGGGTTATGGATGAATGAAAGTGAGAGCAAAAGTAGTTGGATGAATATCTTTGATGAAATCAAACAAAGAGGAGTAAAAGACATTCTATTTATAAGTATGGATGGAGTAAGCGGATTAGAAGCAGGAGCAAAAAGTGTATTTGAAAACGTAACAGTTCAACGTTGTATAGTACATCTTGTACGTAATGCTGTTAAGTTCATTCCAAGTAAAGATATGAAAGAATTTTGCAAAGATTTAAAGAAAGTATATGCAGCTAATAATTTAGAAATGAGTAACATAGCACTTGAGGAATTAAACAAGAAGTGGGTAAGTTATCCTGGAGCATTAAGAGTGTGGAATGACAACTATATACATGTAGAGCAATTATATAATTTAGGTAGCGAAGTAAGAAGAATAATGTATACAACAAATGCAGTAGAAGCAGTACATTCAAGTCTTAGAAAAGTATGTAAAAAAGGATCTTTCGAAAACGAAAAATCCTTATTTAAAATGTTATATTTACGAATTGATGAACTCGAATCAAAATGGAAACGAAGCCATGTTAGAAATTGGTCAATGGTTTTAAATCAGCTTATGATTGATGATAAATATCAGTCAATTTTAGATCAATATTTATAAATTCAAAATGAACTTACACAGATTCCTTGACAAACCCATAGCATACATAATATTGTACTTTGTGTCGCAACATATCAAGTTTAAGCAAGAACTTGCACCTAAAATTTTATGGAATATGATTACAATAATTTATATTTTTTCTGTTGTTATATATTTAATATATGATTTCTTGGTATTAGTTTTAAATCAACTATGTGATAAAGAAAGAGAACTAATATTTCTTGAATTATTTTACACAAAACCCTTTGAATATAGTTTTAACTATTATCAAGTGATATTTTTAATTGTAATAGGAATTACTGTAGGAACAATGGCAGTTTGGATAACTTCTCCAAATCGATTTGCAAAAAATAGTAAACTTAAGAAAGTTGCAGAACTATTTTTTACCGCAGGGGATTATCCATTTTATGATAACAAATATTATGTTACGGTACTATTATATGATATGGATCAAAAAATAATGTATTATGGAAACTTAAGATATTTATCGAACATTAAGGAAGTATATATGGAAGAGTGTTTGGTTTTTACTGAAGAAGAAAAGTTTACAAAGATTATTAATGATTTCAAAAATAACAAATTAAAGCGAGATAAATCTGTCGATATTATAACTTTTAATATAAGTAAGAACAAAACGCTTTGGATGTATGAGGAGGAAGTAAATGCATAAAGACTTAAATGAATTGGTAATCAAAACTGAAGAAAGATCAGCAGTTCGTCCAAAAGGTAATGATAAAAAACCTAATGATTTCTCCACAAGGCTACAAGGAAACCAAAAACCAAAACCATCTGTAAACAAAAATACTAAACACAAAAAATAGAATGATAGGGAGTGTAGAAAAATCTGCGCAAATTTTACTTTACACAGATTATTCTACACTCCCGAAAAAAAATAAACACGATTTTGAATTTATTTCAGTTGATTTTCTTGACATATATTACAGTAAGGCTAGGAGTGGTTATTTCCACTCTTACTGAACTATGGTATGAAAATATTAATAGCTATTATCCAAATTTAGATGAGGCTTCACTTTTTTTACATACATATTATAATAAAGTAATGTATGGCAATATATATATAGGTATTATTATGTTAGTTTTTGTTATCCTTAATAAAATTTATAAAAACTCCATAGGATATATATTTGTGCTCAATTATATTTTAAACTTAGTACTTATTTACTTAATTTTTTGTATTTACTTAAATTTAATATAAAGTGTTAAAAGAAGATGGGAGATTAATAATAATGAAAAAATTTTGTAAAGAAAGCTTATGCTTCTTAACGCTTATACTAATATTATTGATGATTATTAGTAATATATATATAAAAGGATATTCAATAGGATTAACTTTTAATACTACTTTAATCTCACTAGGATTATTCATAGCTAGTATTATCAAATTTTTATTTAAAATTATAAAAAAGAACAGAGAAAAAAATATTATGTATATTATAGATATATTTGTTAATTTAGGAGTTTTACTGATACTTTTTTTATTAACAATCTCACAAGTTTCGTAGTTAATTTAAAATATCAACCTAAAGTGTTTTGTTAAAGAGTTAAGTAATGTAATGAATACAATAATTATCGTATTCATTAGTTGAAGCACTGTGCTAAAATCTATATTTTATGGTAATAAATTGAGAAAAGTATTTACCATTTTTGATGAAAAAGTAATTTAAAAATATACGTATTAGAAAAAGATTAGTATAAAAAATAATTATAATAGTAGTAATATCTATCAAGAGAGTGGGAGTGTAGTTGTTGGAGAATTGGCTGCGCAAAGATTATTGACGCATCCAGAGTCAACATTTGAAATGTTTAAAAGAGATATGGGAAGTGACAAGCAATACAAAGTAAATAATAGAATTTATACCCCAACACAATTATCTAGTTTCGTTTTAGAAAGTTTAATCAATGATTTTAAAAATATAAGTGATTTCGAGATTGAAGGGGTTATTATTTCTGTACCTGCTTATTTTAATGAAAATCAAAGATATGAAACAAAAAAAGCGGGACAATCAATAGGGTTATATGTCTTACAAGTTTTAAATGAGCCGAGTGCTGCTGCTTTATATGCAAATCAACTTGCAGATAATTTTGATAAGAGTCTGATTTTTGATTTAGGAGGGGGGACTTTTGATATTACCGTGGTTGAATGTTTCGAAAATGTATATGAGATAATTTCAATTGCTGGAGATACAAACTTAGGTGATCAAGACTATACGCAAGTACTAGTTAATTTATGTTGTGCTAAATTGGGTGTTGAAGCAGATTCATATTTATATGCATTGTGTGAGTAGGCTAAGATGAACTTACTTAATGATACTAGTGTTGTTAATATTAATTATAGAGAACATACTATTGAAGTGAGTTTTAGTGAGTTTTATAGAGCATTAGAGGAAATTAATAACAAGATTTTTCCTATTTTTTATAAAGCTATTACAGATGCCAAAATAAGTGATGTTAATGAATTAGAAAATATAACTTTTATTGGTGGAGGAAGTAAGCTTTATGCTTTTAGAAAATATATTTATGAATTACTTTCTACTAATAATCAGAATGAAATTTTCAATTTAGATAACGATTGCGATTTAACTGTAATCAAAGGACTAACTTTGTATACAGCAACATTTGGTAAAGCTAAGGGAAATTTAGATTTGATTTTAACTGATGTTTGTCCTTTTACTTTAGGTGTTAATATTCATGATAGTCAAAATAAATTTGGAGATGGCGTAAAATTTTTACCAATAATTTCAAGAAATGAAACACTACCAACATCAAATATTCATTATGTATCACCAGTGAGAAAGAATCAGAAACATGTTCGTGTTCGTGTATATCAAGGAGAAAGCTTAAACCTCAATAATAATTTATATTTAGGAGAAGTTATTATACCATGTAACAGTATAGAAAATAGAATTTCTATTACTTTTACATATGATATTAATTCTATCTTAAAGGTCAATATAAAAAATATAGATATGGATATAGAAAAAGAAGTTTATATTCATCATGATAAAAATTTAAGTGAAAAAGATAAAGAGTTATTAATTGAGGAATTAAATTCTCTTAAGTATATTGATGAGCAAAAACAGAGACAAAAATATTATAAAGAAAGGTTTTATTTTACATATGAGAATTATAGTTTAGATGCTAGAAATCATTGTGAAGATTTAATTCAATTATATGAAAATTCAATTTTAACTGGAACTAATAAAGAGCAGTGATTGCTAGAAGAACAGATTGATGATTTTCTAAATACAAAAGTAAATCTAATAGTTGAGGGCAGTGATAAATCTATTGTATCGTAAAGATAATTAAAGTTGCTAAAATTTATTATAATAATTTTTAAAGTAATAAAGAGTAAATTTTTTGTTGAAAGCTAAAGTTTACTTTTTTATTATCGATATATTCTAAAATAGACTGTTATATTTAATTTACTTTTTTAATTTTCACATTATTTATAATAAAACATTGAAAAACTATTGACTTTTTATGAAAGTAGGATAGAATAAAGGTATAATTGTATACAATTATACAGGAGGGAAAGTATATGAAAAAATTTAGTGAACTTTTTAGTTCAAAAGAAGCTAAGTGGAATGGGATTCCGAATTTAGTCTTTCTATTTATGTTAGTAGTTTCGATTGTAGTAATTTATTTGCCCGATTCTGAAGGTGTTGTTGGAGGATATATTAGTTCAAGTTTTCTTGTAATATTGTCTCTTCTTGCAGTTTTTGGAATCTTTTTTGGAGAAATTGGAGATAGAATTCCAGTTTGGAACAAATTTATTGGTGGTGGAACGATTCTTGTGTTCTTCGCAGCTTCATTAATGGGAACGTATAAGCTTGTTCCTGATGTTTTTATGAATGAGGTTGTTGTTTTCTATAATGATAGTCCGGTTGTATTTTTAGATTTATTCATTTCTGCTTTAATTGTAGGTTCAGTACTTACTGTAAACCGTAAGATTTTATTAAAATCTGTTGTAGGATATATTCCTTTAATTTTAATTGGTGTAGCAGGTGCTTGTGGACTTGGAGTTGTTGTAGGACTTCTATTTGGGAAAGCGCCTTTAGATGTAATTCAAAACTATGTATTGCCAATCATGGGTGGAGGTACTGGAGCTGGAGCACTTCCAATGTCTGAGATGTATGAGTCTGCTACTGGTGAAAGTGCTGAAGTTTGGTTTGGTTTTGCCATTTCAATTCTTACAATTGCTAATATTTTTGCAATTATAGTGGGTGGACTTTTAAATGGTCTTGGAGAGAAAAACCCTGCTTTAACAGGTAATGGACAACTGATTAAAACAGGTAGTGATGATAATATTGAAAAAGAAGAGTGGGAAGATTATAAAGTAGAACATAAAGATTTTGCCGCAGCATTATTTTTTACAGGGATTTTATTTGCCTTTTCAGTTTTCTTAGCTGATTTATGGTCAGTACATATTGCTCCAATTGTGAATTTCAATTTACATGAGCTAGCTATTTTAGTAATTATGGTAATTTTATTAAATGCATTTAAATTAGCTCCAATAGGTTTAAAAGCTGGTGCTAAGTCTATGCAACAATTCTTTGTTAAAAATACTTTATGGGTTCTAATGGCAGCTGTTGGAATGACAACTGATTTTAATGAGATTATCAAAGCATTTACATTTGCTAATGCTCCTATTGCTCTTGCTATAGTCCTAGGTGCAGTTATTGCAATTATGGCATTTTCTAAATTATTTAAGTTCTATGCGATTGAGGCTGCAATTACAGCAGGACTTTGTATGGCAAACCGTGGTGGAAGTGGAGATGTTGCAGTTCTTGGTGCAGCTAAAAGAATGGATCTTATCTCTTTTGCACAAATTTCTTCAAGAGTTGGTGGAGCAATTATGCTAATTATTGCAAGTATTATATTTGGAATATTTTCTTAATTAAAATATTGTGATATAATCTCTTGAAATGCGCCTTGTAAATGTGCTTCATTTAATTTACAAGCTAAGTCAATATTGTTGTTTGCAAGCGCTTCATGAATGTTTTTATGTTCTTGAAGTGCTTGTTTTATTCTAGAGTGTGATGACAAAGTATTATTTTTAATTTTTGCTACAAGAACACTATAACTTTTCAGTAAATTTCTTGTAGTGTCAAGTGTAATGTGTTCATAAATAATATTTGTAAATTTTGCAATTTCTATTCTTGCTTTATCAAAATTATTCTCATCAATTAAATTTTGAGAAGTTGTAATATTTGTACCAAGTTTATCAATGAATTCAATGTCATTTGCTGCAAAACGAATTAACATATTTTCAAGAGCAAGTCGTACACGATAAAGTTCTTCAATATTTTCTGCTGAGATTTCAACAATTTTTAATCTACCATTAACTTGTCGTACAATAATCCCTTCAATTTCAAGCTTTTTTATAGCTTCTCTTAAAGGGGTACGGCTTACTCTATATTGGTTAGCTAAGTTTATTTCACTTATCTTTTGACCAAAGTCAATTTTATTGTTTATAAAGTCAGATTTAATCTGATTATATATTATATCGCTAGTATTAATGCGTTTCATATTATCACCTCAAGAAATATTATAACACAAATTACTATGAGAGTGATACAAGGAGGAAGAATGAAAAATAAAAGTTTAAGAAGAACTATGCTGTTTTGTCCAGCAATTAACCCTAAGTTATATATAGGTGGTCCGATGTATAAGAGTGATTGTATTATTTTCGATCTTGAAGATGCAATCAGATATGATCAAAAAGTAGAGGCCAGAGATTTACTTTGTGAGGCTTTTAAAGCTCTTGATTTTAGTGGAGTAGAAGTTTTTGTGCGAATTAATCCATTATATACAGAGTTTGGAAGAAGTGATGTTTTAGCGCTTGTTGAAGCAGGTATTACAAGATTTAGACTACCAATGTGTGAAAATATCGAAAATGTACTAGAACTTGATAAGTTACTAAGTGAATGTGAAGAAAAATTTAATGTTGCATCTGGAAGTTGTTTGATTCAGTGTTCAATTGAGACACCTTTAGGTGTTGAAAATGCATTAAGTTTAGCAACAGCTTCTTCTCGTGTGACTTCAATATCATTTGGAGCAGAAGATTATACAAGATTGCTTGGAGTTGATCGTACTAAAACTGGTGAAGAGTTATTTTATGCAAGAAGTCGAGTTTGTAATGCAGCGAGTATTGCAGGTGTTGATGCAATTGATACAGTTTGGGCTGATTTCAATGATTTAGAAGGTTTTAAAAAAGAAGTATCTTTAGCAAAACAATTGGGATTTGCAGGTAAATCTTGCATTCATCCACTTCAAATCGATATAGTGCACGATACGTTTACTCCAAGTTTTGAAGAAGTAGAGAAGTCCTTAATTATTTTAGAAGAAGTTAAAAAATCTGGGATTGAAAAAGGTGGGGTAATTCAAATAGATGGAAAAATGATAGATATTCCTGTTATTGAAAAAGCGAAAAAGATTGTTAATTTAGCACTAGGTGCTGGAATGATTGAAGGTGAATATAATGAGTAAAAATAATATTCCTAATTATATAGAAGGTTATGGAGATACTAGTGAGTATATGGGGGCTTTTAATAAGGTTGTAGACGGATACAAAAGTCAAGTAAAAATTAATAGTAGTAAGCCAAAAGATAGCAAGCTATTAAATTCATTGAGAGAAGCAATTGAAAAATCTGGGCTAAGAGATGGTATGACTATTTCATTTCATCATCACTTGAGAAATGGCGATTATGTTTTAAATGAAGTAATGGACATAATAAGTGAAATGGGAATAAAGGATTTAGAGATTATAGCTTCAAGTATTATTGGAGTACATGCCCCACTTATTAGCCATATTAAAAATGGAGTTGTTACAAAATTAAATACATCTGGAATACGTGGAGAACTTGGAGAAGAAATTTCCAAGAATAATATTTTAAAAAGTCCTGTTATTTTTAGAAGTCATGGGGGAAGAGTTCGTGCAATTGAAGCGGGAGAGGTAGAAATTGATGTAGCATTTATTGCGGCTCCAATATGTGATCCTATGGGAAATATGAATGGGAAAGAAGGGGAGAGTGCTTTTGGTGCAATGGGTTATGCTTTTGTTGATGCAACATATGCAAAATGTGTTGTTGCAATTACTGATAATTTAGTTCCTTTTCCATTAAATAATATTTCAATTTCAATGACAGATGTTGATTATGTAGTTGAAGTAGAAAGAATTGGTGATCCTACTAAAATTGCAACAGGTGCAACTCGTATTACAAAAAATCCTACAGATCTATTAATTGCTAAGAAAGCGGCGGAAGTTTTAATTGCAACAGGAAAGGTAAAACCAGGTTTTTCTTTTCAAGCAGGTACAGGAGGCGCTAGTTTAGCAGTTTGTAAATTTCTTCGTGAATATATGGAAGAAAATGGGATTAAAGGTTCATTTGCAAGTGGTGGAATTACAGCGTATCTAGTAGAACTTTTAGAGGCAGGATTGTTTGAAAGTTTACTTGATACTCAAACTTTTGATGGAGCAGCGGCAAGTTCACTTACTAGAAATAAGAATCATATTGAAATGAGCGCTTCTATGTATGCTAATCCACATAACAAAAGTTGCGTTGCACACCAGCTTGATTTGATGATTTTATCATGTACAGAAATTGATGTAGATTTTAATATTAATTCACTAACTTCTTCTAATGGAATTATTATGGGAGCTCTTGGGGGTGCTCCAGATACTGCTGCAGGTTCTGATATTACAGTTGTAGTTGCACCTTCAATGCGTTCTAGACTTCCAATTGTTTTAGATAAAGTTACTAATATAGTAACACCAGGGGACACTATTGATGTTTTAGTAACTGAGCGTGGTGTTTGTGTGAATCCTAGAAGAAAAGAATTGGAAAAACAGCTTAATGAAGCTGGAATAAAAACCAAAAATATTATACAATTAAGAGAAGAAATAGTGAAAATTACAAAAGAACCTGTAAAAAATGAATATACAGACAACATTGTAGGTATTGTTGAATATCGTGATGGAACTGTAATTGATGTTATTAAACAAGTAAAAGAGTAGATGGTGGAATTATGGATATAAAAGAACTAATTTTAAGAGACCGTGAACAGAGAATGAATTTGATAAAAGATGTTATTGTAGAACATAATTTATTCGTTATTATTATTAAATGTAATGTATGTGGTGATCAAAAGAATTTTGCATGTTTTGAGTTTTTAAAAAAGTATTTTTTAAATCAAATTTTAAATACTTTTACTATCCATAGTTATGATTATTATGAAAGTTATGATGGAAATTATTTTTTAGTTCAAATTGAAGATGATTCAGAAATTTCTGTAAAGAAAAAATTGGTAGATTTAGAAAATGGTGTTTTTGGTCGAGTAATTGACTTGGATTTATATACTAATTTAGAAAAATCAGTAAGTAGAAATGATTTGAGTATAAAACCTAGAAGGTGTATTGTATGTGGAAATTCAACTATTTCATGTATGAGAAATTCAGTTCATACTGTCGATGAAGTGTTGATGCATACTCAGGATTTAATTCAAAAAGATTTAATAAAAAATCTTGCAGAAATTGTTAAAGATTCAATGTATGAAGAAGTAAGTGCTGAGCCTAAGTTTGGCCTTGTTACTAAAAATACAAATGGTAAACATCAGGATATGAGTTATGATACATTCACTGCCAGTATCGAAGCTATAAATAAATATGTTGAAGAATATGCGAGAGTTGGATTTGATATAAATGATGATAGTTTTACAATTCTTCGAGAAATAGGTAAAAGAGCAGAAGTTGCAATGTATGAAGCAACAGGAAATATTAATACTCATAAAGGTACAATTTTTATTCTTGGATTTTTAGTTCCAAGTATAGTAGATGCTTTATATAATAATAAGCCATTTATTGAAGTATCCAATACAATTAAATATTTAGCTAAAGATATTATGCTTGACTTTAATATGAAAAGTGCAATAACAGCAGGAGAAAAAGCGTTTATAAAATATGATATTACTGGTGTTAGAGGCGAGGTTTTTAGTGGACTTGAAAAAGTTTTTGAAGCAGTTGAGAAATTTATAGACTACGATACCGATAATAACAGTCTAGTAATAGATTTATTGCTAAATTTTATGTCTTGTGTTGATGATACTGTTATTCTTAGTCGTAGAGAGGTTGGCTTTCTAGACTATGTTAAAGGAGTTGCTCAAGAAATAATAGAGCAAGGTGGATATAGAAGTGATGTGGGAAAAAATCTTGTGGATGAGTATACTACAGATTTTATTTATCAAAATATTTCGCCAGGGGGAAGTGCAGATATGACAATTGCTTCTTTGATTTTATTAAAAATAGTGAGTAACTTTTATTAGGAGAAATTATGTATTATACAAAAAGAGTATTAAGAAGTAGTTTTGATAAGGAAAAGTATAAAGCGCTTTTAAGCAAGAATGAATTAGATTATAGTGAATGTGATTTTGAATTTGGTATTTTTGATGAAGATTTATTAATAGGTGCAATCGCACTAGATAATAATTGTATTAAGCAAATTTGTGTTGATAAAAAATATCAAGGTGAAGGTATTACTGCAACACTTGTTTCAGAAATAATTAGATTTGCAAATAATAAAGGAATTATTGATTTGTTTGTTTTTACAAAACCTGATTATGAACAACTCTTTGTTTCTTTAGGATTTAATAGTATATGTAAAATTGATAAAGTGGTTCTTTTAGAAAACAAAAGAGATGGTATCAATCAATATGTAGATGAATTAAAACAAAGTTTTGTTAATAAACATAAAGTAGGGGCTTTAGTGATGAATCTAAATCCGATTACAAAAGGGCATTTATATTTGATTGAAAAAGCATTAGAGCAAGCAGACCATGTACATTTATTTTTGGTTAAAGAAGATAAGTCGTCTTTTCCATATGAAGTGCGTTTAAAATTACTAGAAGAAAGCGTGAGCTACTTAAGCAATTTGACTATTCACTCAGGTAGTGACTATATTATATCTAGTTTAACTTTTCCAACTTATTTTATTAAAAGCAGTGCTGATATTGATAAATCCTATCCGTTACTAGATGCTAGTATTTTTGCTGACTATATTGCTAAAGCATTAAATATAACTGTGAGATTTGTAGGAAGTGAGCCTTATTCAAAAACAACAAATGTATATAATAAAGTATTAAAAGCAGAACTTCCTAAATTTGGTATTGAAGTAATTGAGATTGATAGAGTTAAAATTAATGGAGAAATAGTTAGTGCTTCTAAAGTTAGAAATTGTATTAAAAGTGATGATATCTCTAGTATAGTTAATTTTGTTCCAGAAGCAGTAGTAAAATTTTTAAAAACAAAAGCAGGAAAAGATATAATTAAAAAAATTAAGAATAGTGAAAGTAGACATTAGGAGGAATCTATGGAAGTAAAAAAAGAGGTAGTTATAGGAAGTGTAGAATCAAATGATATTTTGATTAAAATATCTAGTGGAAAAGGCGTTGTGATAAATCTACAAAGTTCAGTAATTAAACAATATGGTGAAGATATTAGAAATACAATTAGAAGTGTTGTGGATGAATTAGGTGTTAGTGATGTTACTATTGATGCTAGTGATAAAGGAGCGTTGGATTTCACGATTAAAGCTCGTGTTAAAACTGCTTTAAAAAGTGCATGTGAGAGCTAAAATAATACATTATTATTGATTTAATTATCGTATATGTTACAATGTATTATGAAGAGAAATTGGAAGGAGATTATATGGTCAAAATTACAGAAACTGTTTTGAGAGATGGCCAGCAATCATTAATTGCAACTAGGTTGAAAACAGAAGATATTTTGCCAGTTGTTGAGATTTTAGATAAGGCTGGATATCACTCTCTTGAAGTGTGGGGCGGGGCTACAATGGATTCATGTATTAGGTTTTTAAATGAAGATCCGTGGGACAGACTCAGGGAAATAAAAAAGCGTGCAAAAAATACTAAATTACAAATGTTACTTAGAGGACAGAATCTACTTGGATATCGTCATTATAGCGATGAGATAGTTGAAAAATTTATTGAGAAATCTATTGAAAATGGTATAGATATAATCCGTGTTTTTGATGCTTTAAATGATGTTCGCAATTTAAAAGCAAGTGTTGATGCAATTAATAAGTATGGAGGGCATTGTCAAATTGCTCTAAGCTATACTGTAAGTCCTGTTCATACTGTTGAGTACTATGTAGAACTTGCTAAAGAGGTTGAAAAAATGGGAGCTGATAGTTTATGCATTAAAGACATGGCTGGTATTATGCTTCCAAGTGATGCAACAAAATTGATTTCTGCTCTGAAAAAAAATTCTAATTTAGAAATTCAATTACACACACATGCGACAGCGGGAATAAGCGAAATGTTATATTTAAAAGCAATTGAAGCAGGGGTTGATATTATTGATACTGCACTATCAGTTTTTGCAGGAGGAACTAGTCAACCAGCTACTGAGTCACTTTATTACGCACTAGAAGGTACAGAATATGATTTAAAACTTAATATTAAATATTTAGAGGAAGCAGTAAAAGTGCTTACTCCTGTAAGGAATAAGTTTGTTGAAGAAGGTGGGCTAAACCCTAAAGCCTTGATGTTAAATCCAGGAATTTTAAAGTATCAAGTGCCTGGAGGGATGTTGTCTAATTTAATGAGTCAATTGACTCAACAAAATGCTATGGATAAATATGAAGAAGTGTTAGAGGAAATTCCAAGTGTAAGAGCTGATTTGGGATATCCACCTTTAGTTACTCCAATGTCTCAAATGGTAGGAACACAAGCCGTAATGAATATTCTTATGGGAGAGCGATATAAGATGTGTCCAACTGAAGTCAGAGACTATGTGAGTGGAAAGTATGGTAAATCACCTGTAGATATTAGTGAAGCAATTGTGCAAACTATCATAGGAGATGGAGAAAGAATTAATATTCGTCCCGCAGATTTACTTACAGAAACATTTGAAGATATAAAAAAAGAGTGTAGTGATATCGTAACTAGTGATGAAGATGTTCTAACATACGCAATGTTTCCAACTGTTGCTAGAGAATATTTTGAATCTAGTAAGGATGAAGTAATAGAAATTACTTTGCATACATAGGAGGCAATTGTGGAAAAAATTACATTTGTAGAAGGGATTGAAGTTGCACTTGTTGCAATGTCTGTAGTGTTCTTAATTTTAATTATAATGATGATAATTCTAGGATCGTTTAAATATATTGGAAAATTACAAAAAAAACCAGAAGTAAAAAAGCAAAGTTCACCGGTAAAAAGCCGTAATATGCTAAATTTATCAGATGAAGATATGGTTGTAGCATGCTTAATTGCGACAATAGACGCTAGTGAGGAATATGGTTGTGAATTAAGAGTAGTAAATGTTAAAGAGATAGGGAGAATCTAAATGAAAATTTATAAAGTAAAAGTTAATGGAAAAGTTTATGAAGTAGAATTAGAAAAAGTAAGTGAAATTGAAGGTAGTATTGAAACCACTAAAAATACTCCACAAGATTCAAGTGGAAAAGATACAGTGAATGCTCCATTACAAGGGAAGGTATTTCAAATTCCTGTAAAGGTTGGAGATATTGTAAATAGTGGAGATGTTGTAGTTGTAATTGAAGCAATGAAGATGGAAAGTGATGTTCAGACCGCAAAAAGTGGAACCGTAACAGAAATTCTTGTAAGTGTTGGAAATGATGTTGATACAAATCAACCACTTATTGTAATAGAGTAGGTGAGTGTTTTGGACATAATAAATCAAGTATTTGAATTTTTAAAAAGTAGCGGGTTAAAAGATTTTACTTATGCAAATGCTTTAATGCTTTTAATTGCAGGAGTTCTAATTTTTCTTGCTGTTTATAAAATGTATGAACCATATTTACTTATACCAATTGGGTTTGGGATGATCCTTGTTAATTTACCATTAACTGGAATTTTGAGTTCTGGGGGTAGTGGTGAAGTAGGAGGTCTTATTTATTATTTATCATATGGGCTTAAATATGGAATTTATCCTCCGCTAATATTTTTGGGTGTAGGTGCAGCTACAGATTTTGGGCCACTTATTTCAAATCCTAAAAGTTTACTCCTAGGTGGAGCAGCTCAATTTGGAATTTTTGCTGCATTACTGCTGGCAATTTTAATGGGGTTTGGAGGTAATGAAGCAGCGAGTATTGGAATTATAGGAGGAGCCGACGGGCCTACTGCAATATTTCTAACTACTAAGCTTGCACCTGATTTACTTGGAGCTATTGCTGTTGCTGCTTATTCATATATGGCACTAGTACCAATTATACAGCCTCCAATAATCAGACTGCTTACAACAAAAGAAGAGCGCAGTGTAAAGATGACTCAACTTAGGCATGTCACAAAAACTGAAAAAATTGTATTTCCTATTTTTGTAACAATTCTTGTTGTACTTTTAGTACCAACATGCGCACCGCTTGTTGGAATGTTAATGTTTGGTAATTTAATTAAAGAATCGGGAGTTGTTCCAAATCTTGTTACAACTGCATCTAATTCAATTTTATACATAATTACTATTTTACTTGGACTTAGCGTTGGAGCAAAGACAACAGCAGAAGAGTTTCTAAATGTTGAAACTTTAGGAATAATTGTGTTAGGGCTTGTAGCATTTATTATTGGTACAGCATCGGGAGTACTTTTTGGTAAAATTATGTATCGCTTAAGTGGAAAAACTATTAATCCGATGATAGGAGCAGCAGGGGTTAGTGCTGTTCCAATGGCAGCTCGTGTTGTTCAAAAAGAAGGTCAGAGAGAAGATCCAAGTAATTTCTTGCTAATGCATGCAATGGGTCCAAATATTGCAGGAGTAATTGGTAGTGCAGTTGCAGCAGGAGTGCTACTTAGTTTATTTGGATAATTAATAAAGCATTGAAATAAAATGTTTCAATGTTTTTTATTAATTATATTATTATTTAAATGGGAAGATACTTTATAAGAGTAAATTTATATAGTTGAGGAGGAATTTTATAAAATGAAGTTGAAGGTTGCATTTGTATGTGTACATAATTCATGTAGAAGTCAAATGGCGGACGCAA
>JBKEBI010000067.1:0-24419 GCA_047973085.1 Bacilli bacterium
TTCCATTTAATGCATCTCCAACTTTATTTGTTGAATTAGGTTTTCCTCCATAAATAGCTTTTCCTGAACTTGTTAAAACTACTGCCTTATTTTCCAGACTTACTTTTGTATATCCTGAAAAATCATTTGCGTTACTACTAGGTTTATTATAACTACTTCCACCAAATAAAGTGACATTACTATAATTAAATGAAACAATATCTTTATCAAAACTAGTCTGAGCATTTGCATGTGCTGAATTTAAAACCGGTGTACCATATGTATATCTAGTTATTACATCATTTTTTATTGTAACTGCCTCAACATTATCTCCAGAATTATATATAGAAGTATCACTTATAACATTATAACTACTTCCACTTTTTGAAAGAATTAAAACTGGTTGATATGATGGATTTATATTACTATATGTATTTTTGAAATTATAAACAAAGTTACCATTATAATACATTCCAACTGTAGAGTTTGTTTTATTAACCATACCTAAAGTATAATAATTATAATCTTTAAATCCACTAGCTTTATCTATACTATAATAAATTCCAGCAATTTTAAGCCCCCAAAAAGGATCACTAGCATATTTAACATTTACTCCAGTTAGCTTATTCCCAACTGACGAACCAAAGTAGCGATTATCTGTTAAGTTATCTAAATACCCATCATCTATTGCATTTTCCATATGATATAAAACACCTTCTTTTGCTGTTGGAAAGCTAAATGCTCCAGCATAAGGGTTGCTATCGTATGCACCCCAACCAAATAAGTTATTTTTATTCATAGCAATTTGACTAGTACCATAACCACTCTCTAAAATTGCCATCGAAAATTCTAAGGCTGCATTAATTGATAAAGTTTTTTGCCCATCAAAAAAAGCATTAACAACTTCATCTCTAGCTAAAATTGAAGTAGCACTATTATATCCTCTATTTGTAATATAATTTTTTAAGTCTGCATTTGTTAAATTTGTAGAAGATTTGAATGGTAAGAATTGATAATAATTATAATATGGAGATCCTGCATTAATAGCACTTGAGTTTGTTGAAGACTTTAAATCATTCATCATTGGTGTTACATATTGATAAAAATATATTCCATCAGGAGAATAATATTTACTTCCAGTTGTTAAAAAATCAGGGGCTTTACCAACAATAATTGTCGATGAACTTCCATAATATCTATAACTCATTGTTAAATCTCCACTACTATTTTTAGTAAAAGTAGAAATATACCCTTTATTTATTGCATCCGACACACTCAAATACGAATAACTAGTACTCCTTGCTATCCAACCTGTATAACCATTAATATTAATCTGTAACGCAGTAGAAGTTGAATTAAAATATACTACTACATTACTACTTCCAGGATTATAATAAGTATAAGCATTTGATAAGCCTGAATCTGAATAAACCGTAATCGTAGAACTCGTGTTCAAAGATGAAGTATCAATAAATCCACTAGCTGGAATTGTACTTCTAGGCGAATTTTTTGTACTTGGTTCATCAGTATTGATTTTCCCATCTTCATCCTCAATAACACTTACTTCTCCATCTTCTGTGATGATACTACTTTCAATAAATCGAGATTGATTTTTTTCATTTTCCTCAAAATCTTCTAAAGATTTTACATTATTATTAGGCGATATATTGAACACTCCTAATACTACTACTCCAGTTAGAATGATTCCTATTATTTTTTTCATTATAATTAGCTCCTTTTAACTACTGCTTAACGATTTTATCTTTTAGCCTCAAATATGTTTCTTCTACAAAGCTATTTCTAACAATTCTAATCACTTTTTCTACTCTCAATTTATAATATAATGTAATATATGTTGTCTTTATTAGTTTTAATTTATAAAGAGTATTGTCATTTGTGAAGGTATTATTTTCAAGGATTTTCATTAAAATCTTATTATTTAGGTTAAAGTTTTTAATATGGATTTTTTTTATCATTGCAAGTTTTATCATTGTTAATTGAAATAATAATTCTTCTTCATTTTGAGGACTTTCACTGCAAATATTTTCTATCAGTAAAGTAAACTTTTCTTCATAGTTTGTAGTAGTAAAGTATTCTACTATATCAACACTGACTGAAGCATCAATACTATGAAATAATCCAGAATGATTTCTATAATTTTTTTCTTTTATTATACCTGCTGCAAATATTACATCATGATCTGTATATAACAAAGATTTTTTATCCATAGCAACTCTGTGATATACACCTTCATGCTTAATAATAAATGTTGATATAGTTGATATAGTATCTGCATAAAAATTTCTAAAGTAATAACTAAGCTCTCTTATAATTTCTTGATTAATAGCAAGTTTATTTTTTACAAAAAAAACATAATTATAAGTATGATTATTAATCATATCATATTTAGAACAGTCTGTGTATACTTTATGCTTAAAATTTATTTGTTGACTACTATTATTTAGAATAATAGTTTTATAGGTAAAATCACTATTATTTTTAGGAATTTTAAATTTTAAAAATTCATCCTTTTCAAAATTAAAATTATCATCTATCTCAACTACTTGTAAAATTTCAATTTTAACACCTCTTACAAATTTCTTAATAAATCTTGCAATTTGATTGTGAGTAGGTTTTTGATAATTAAATAAACTGATATTATCCTTTGAATATTTCGCTATTTTACTAGCAGTTGATCCAAATGTATATGTTAATTCAAATTCTGTTTCAGTATAGTTAAAAACTTCAACTGGAAAATCACTTGATAAAAGAGTAACCTTTTCATTAACAAGAAAGTTATACCCAATGTCATCAGCAGGATGTGGTTTAATATAAATATGATCAAACTGGCTTAATTTTTCTTTAAGAATTTTTTTATAAAGTTTCATTTGATCAATTGTTCTACAATAATTAGCACGCTTTAATGGTTGTGTTAATAATAGTGCAGAATTTTCATTTAATTTATCTGGAAAATTATAAATATCTTTATAAAAATTCAATAGTTTATTTCTATTAATTTTACTTTCCATTTCTTTAAAATCACATATTTCTATTAGCCCTTTGTGTACAGATAATTCATTAACAGGCACATTTATTAAATATTTTACAACTTTTGGAGACTTTGCATGAAGCAACGGAAATAATGTTCCAATATATGGGTTTATTTCTTTATATTGCCCCTTAAAACACAAAATATTATTTTGCTGTTTATATGATCCATAGCCATCTTCAACAATAATTATTTCATTTGCATATTTTTCAATATAATAATAATATAATTGAAATTCATTAAAGATATAAAATGTGCCACCTTTACAATCAGTAAAAATATTTGCAAAATGATTTTCTAAAACTTCATCAAATGCCACTTTAGGATTATCTGAATTAAGTGCTGAGAAAAAATCTTGTTGAATAGACTTAGTTCCAAAAATATTAGCTTCAACAAAAACATTTTTATTTAGTATCTTATCAATATTTATACCATCAAAATTAATGTAATCATTACTAATAAATAAACGAGCATTATTTTTATTATATAAATATGCATGCATTATAGCATACATTAATTGATAGTGAGTCATCACTACATAATTCTTCATTAATTAAATAGCCTCCTCACGTCCTCTTCACTAATCAAACAATTTTTTCCAATATATTCTCTACCGTCAAATAAATCTTCTATCAAAACTTCCAAATCAAATTCATTCACCAAATCACTAATATTTGAAGTACTACATAGTTGTGCATAAAATTGATCTAATTGCTCTAGACTATCTTCTTCAAATAACTCATTTGTTAAGTATGACAATCTACTTTCAAAATACTTACTTACTTTATCTAACTTTAAATATTTTGGAAAAAGTATTGCAAGACCATGCCCATGAATACTTTTATACCTACCTGAAATTGCATGTTCTATCTCATGAGCATTCCAATCTAGACTCTTACCCATTGACAATAAATATGAAAGCGCAAATGTAGCACTAAGCATAATATCTTCTAAAGCTCGATAATTTTGGCTATCTTCTAAAAGAAGCTTTTGATTCCTAATAACAGTTTTCATTGTAGCAATAATTAAATCATCAATCAGTGTAATTTCTGCCTCATTTGATAAATATTGCTCTAATAAATGTGACATAATATCGCTAATTGCTGCATATAATTGTTCTTTAGGTAAGGTTTTCACATAATTATAATCAAGAACTGCAAACTTAGGTCTAACATTATCATTTGCTCTAGCAAGTTTTTTAAAATCTTTATTTACTATAACAAATGATGAATTAGCTTCACTACCACTAGCAGGAACACTAACAAAAACACCTTGCTCTAAAATATTTGTACTAAAGGTATTATTTACAAGAGCTGTATCAACATCAATATCTCCATTATAAGTTAAGCAAAATAACTTTGCACAATCTATTACACTTCCACCACCAATGCTAATAACAAAATCAATATTATTACTTTTGTATTTATCAACATAAAACTGAACATCAGTAGTTGAAGGATTAGATAAATTAGTATGCTCAATATAAAACTTTGTATCTACGCCTTGTTCTAATTTATCTAAAATATTAAAATTTTCAGTTAACTCTCCTGCTGTTAAAATCAAAATATTTTTATACCCATTTAATACACCATTCTTTATGATTGTATCAATACTTTTTTCTCCAAAAAATACTGTAGTTGGGAAATTATAATAAAAGTTGTTCATATTATGCCTCCATCTCAAAATCAAACGAGTTACAACATTCTTTTAAGATCTCAATAAAAGTATTTATTTCTTCATCAGTAATTTCATAATTTGGTAAAAGTCTAACTGTTTGACCAGCATTCGTACCTTGAATTAAACATCCATGTTTTCTCATATAATCTCTAAACTCATGTCCTATCTTTCTATAGTCATTAACGCCATCAATAACTAAGTCAAAACCTACCATTAAACCATCACCACGAGATAGTGAAAAATATGGACACTTAAGATCATCAATCATTTTTCTAATCTTATCTCCCTTGATGCTACATGCTTCAAGTAAGTTATGCTTTGTTAGATATTCAATTCCAAAATCAATAATTTCAGAACTAAATGGATCATTTTGATGAGATGAATAGTGCGTAACTGTTGTTTCTTTTGAAACAAGACATCCTTTTACTGCTACCATAGAAACAGGAAATCCAAGACCAATTCCTTTTGCAGTAACAACAATATCAGGAACAATATCTAATGCTTGGTAATAAAACCAACTTCCACATCTACCAAATCCACTTTGACACTCATCTAAAATAAGTAGTACACCATAGTCATCACAAACTTTTCTAATCTTTTTTGCAAAAGACTTACTTAACTTATGCACTCCTCCTACTCCAACAACAGGTTCTATAAATAATGAACTAATATTACTGTCGTTTTTACAAATGTTTTCAAATGCAACAACAATTTCATTTTCTTCATCTTCACTCATTGTTTCTTCATATGTTGGTATTGAATAAACTTGATCAATATATGGTTTAGAAAACTTTCCACCATATGTAACTGTTTGAGCACCTAAACTAAGACCATGATACCCACGATCAAAACTAACTACTGCAGTTTTTCCAGTAAGATTTTTTGCATAACGCATAGCAAACTCTATTGATTCTGCTCCAGTACTCAAAGTGATTATTTTGGGATCAAGTTCTGGCATTAGGTTAGCAATCTTTTCATAGGTATTAATTGTATTTTTTGTTAGTGTTGCAGTATTTGTATGTTGGATATAACTAAGATTTTTAAACAACTTTTCAAAATCTGAATTAGAATGTCCAATAATTGTACAAAACTGTCCCCCACACATATCAAGTAATTTATTTCCTTCAGTATCGAAAACATAGCTACCTTTTCCATTTTCAATAATATTTTCTTCAAAATCAATTACTGGTAATACATATTTATCTATTTTATTTTGATAATTACTCATTTAACCACCTACTTTAAACTCATTAAGAACTGAAGCAATTTTTAAATCAAGTTCTTCACGATTTTTTCCTTCTACAATAAAATATCCTCTACTCATTAACTGAGGACCATTATTAATTTGATCTATTACATCTCCTAAAGCTACATTTAGCTTATATTCTAAACATTGACTCATAAATTCATCTGTTGGAATTGATTTAACTATTCCACTTTCTAAATTATAGTAATGAATCGCAACACATTTTTTTTCAATGTTTACATTATTTTTATTATTGATTTGATAATTCAAGTAATTTTCTACCATATCAAACCCAGTTGCTTTAATTGTAAAATTATTATGTAGATTATGTCCTGATGGTCTTCCAGATAATTCTACAATAAATAATTCATCCTCACTTACAAGCAAGTCTACATGAATCAAACAGTTATCTAATCCAATCACTTCAGTAACTTGCTTTAAAAGCAATGAAACATCTTTATTAAGGGCACCTTTATAGTTAGTTTCAAACTTACTATAATACCCTACTGCTTGCATAAATGGTGGAGGTGTATTCTCTTTTTCTCTTATCAAGATAATATCAAAATCACCATTAATTACTTGGCAATCTACACCATATTCAGTTCCCTTAAATTTTTCTTCGATAATATAATCTTCATCTAAACCTTTAATTAATTTAGAAACTTCATCTACTGTTTCTAATTCTACAACTCCCTTGCTACCAGAACCAAATCTAGGCTTTGCAATCACTGGAAATGCTGTATTTAAAACTTTTTTTAACTCACTATTGTATAAAAATGATTCTGTATTTCTTAAACCTTTTTTATTTAACAGTTGATGAAATTCCCACTTATCTATACAATTTAATGCTGCATTATAACTAATACCTTTAAAATCAAACTTATCGTTTATTTGTCCAATAGTTGTTAAAAACTTTCCTATTGGAACTGGAATAACAAAATCTATATTATTCTGTTCTACATAGTTTGATACTGCCTCAATATCTTTAATATCAATAACAGCACTATAATCGGCTAAAGTAAGCCCATAAGCACTTGAGTCCCCATCTATTGCATAAACAGTAATTCCCATTTCTTTAGCTTTATTTATAGCATAAACTGATTCTAAACTTGCACCAATTACAATCGCATTCATAAAAATTCCTACTTTCTAAATTCTTTAACTTTTTCTATAATATAATCTTGTTCTTCTTCGCTCATACTATGAAACATAGGTAAGCTAATTGTTCCTTCATAATAGCTTTCTGCATTAGGTAAGCTAAGCTTATCCATTCCAAATGTCTCTTGATAATAGGGATGCATATGTATAGGTAAATAATGAACTTGCACCATTATTCCATTTTCATGTAAATAATTGAAAAACTCTTCTCTAATACTTTTATCAACTAAAATTGTATATAGATGATATGAATTTAAATCATCACTTGTTACATTACTATCAACCCAGCTCAAATCAAAAGTTGGTGGAGTTTTAATCCAATCAAGCTTAGCAAATTCTTCATTATATTTCTTAGCAACCTTGTTACGATTATGTAAGTTACTTTCCATACGCTTAAACTGCTCTATCCCAAGTGTAGCTTGAATATCACACATACGATAGTTATATCCAAGTGATTGCATTTCATGGTACCACTTACCTTCGTTTTTACGCTTTAACTCTTCAGGATTTTTTGTAATCCCATGAGTTCTAAATAACATTAGTTTTTCATATAATTCCTTGTTATTTGTAAGAACCATACCACCTTCCCCTGTAGTAATATGCTTTACAGGATGAAATGATAAAATTGCTAAATCAGCATACTCTAGTCCAAAACTATTACCTCTTTTTGATCCAATTGCATGAGCTGCATCATGAACTATAAATATTTCATTTCCAACAACTTCTCTAATCTTCTTCAAGTCACATGGATACCCAGCAAATGATACTGGGCAAACTGCCTTAGTCTTTGAAGTGATGTTCTTGCTAACTTCATCAACATCTATACAGTTTGTTTGAGGATCTATATCACATATTACAGGTGTTGCATTCTCATATAAAGCTCCATTCATACTAGCAGCAAAAGTAATTGCTGAAGTAATAACTTCATCGCCTTTAGAAACACCAATAGCACTATAACATGCATGCAATGCAGCAGTACCATTACAAAATGCAACTGCATATTCTGCATTATGATAATCTGCAACAACATCTTCAAACTCACTTATTTTAGGACCTTGTGTCAAATAGTCTGACTTTAACACATCAACAACTGCTTGTATATCACAATCTAAAATTTCTTGTCTTCCATATCCAATCCTTTTCATAATTACTCCTCCAATTTATCAAGTGATAAACGATCACCTTTTTTAAAGTCTCCTTTAAACTTCATTCCAATAACTTCTTCATAATGTAGTGGATTAAGTCCATACCCAGGCCTTACACTTTTAATATTTTCATCACTGACAATATCACCTTTTGATACATCATTACTAATATATAAAGATCTTCTAAAAGTACGGGATTTCTTCTTTTTTTCTGTTAATTCAAAGCTAACTTCTCCAAGACTATTTGAAGCATCGCGAACATCTTTAACCATTTGTCCAAATTCCTCTGGAGTCATTGAAAACGATGCATCTGGACCACCAATTTCTCTATCTAGTATAAAATGCTTTTCAATAACTTCTGCTCCAAGAGCTGTAGCAACAATTGGTACAGTACTTCCTATTGTATGATCACTTAGTCCAACCTTTACATTGAATTTTTCTTTAAAATAATTCATCATTTCCATATTAGCATCACTTATTTGAGCTGGATATTGAGAAGTACACTTAAGAAGTGTAATATCAGTATTTCCTGTATCAATACAAGCCTTTACAGCACGTTCAATTTCATCCTCAGTCGCAATTCCTGTTGATATAATCATCGGCTTATTTTTACTTGCACAATACTTAATTAATGGAACATCATTTGCCTCAAATGAAGCAATCTTATAAATAGGATTTCCCACTTCTTCAAGCAAATCTACTGCACTATTATCAAATGGCGTTGAGAATAATACAATATTATTTTCTCTAGCAAAATCAAACAGCTCTTGATGCCATTCAAATGGAAGAGACCCTTCTTTATATAAATCATGTAAATTTCTTCCATTCCATATAGAACCATCTCTAATAATAAAGTCTTCACTATTTGTATCTAATGTAATTGTATCTGCAGTATATGTCTGAATTTTTACTGCATCAGCACCAATTTCTTTAGCTTTCTTCATAGTATCTTTAACTATTTCAATATCATTTCCATGATTTGCAGATATTTCTGCAATTATAAAAACATTTTTACTCATTGCAATCCTCCAAAAACTCTTTTAAATAATATGCCCCATTATATTCATAATGTACTTTTTTCATATTGTTATAAAAAACTTGTCTAATATTATAATCAAACATACTTTTTATAACTTCTAAATTTTCACTAGTAAATTCCATTCCATAATCTTTTGATAAAATTCCATCAATATTACTTCTTTGGTTACTTGCTACTTCAACACATATAAATGGCGTAGTTGTCTTAATTAACTCGTTTAAAGTTTGTCCCCCAGCAGTAATAGAAAAATCACTAGCGAGCATCAAATCACAAATCGCCTTTCCATCTAAACCACTAACAACATTAATGTTTTCAGTAGATTTCAAATTGGAATTACTTACCATATTAATTGTAATATTTTTAAAATCCAAATCCCTAACAAAAAACTCATAAAGCTTTTCACCAACATTTAAAATATCAGTAGCTCCTATCATAACAAAAATATTGGTAACATCTTTATTAATAAAGTTTCTTCTAGATCCATTGAACTCTTTTCTAGTAAGCATATATTTGCTTCCACCTAAAATAGTATTAGAACTATGATAATTAACTCCATCTCCAAAATTATTAGGGTTTAAAATAATGAAATTCCTATAATCAAATCTAAATAAGTCATCAATTACAATACACTTATTTGACAATTTATTAATAAGGTTTAATACATCAATACTAACATGATAGCTATCAACTATAATAATATCAGTACTTTCAATATTACTTAAAACCCAATCTTCATTTTGCCAAGAAACCACATTAGACCCCTCAAAGATTTTTGTTAAGTCTTCATCGCTATCAATGTATATACTAGCATTTATTTCATTTACAATAGTCATACAGCGATAAATATGACCAAAGCCTTTTTGTTTATTTCCCTCTGTTAATACCTTTATCATAAAACTCCTTTAAAATATTTGCAGAATAGTTTAAATCCAATTTACTCAATAAACCCTGTGAATACTTTACTTCTTCCATATTATCTTCAAAAAACACTTTTTGATTAATTTCTGAATTAATATTAAAATATGCAGTATTGTTTTCATAAAAATCAATAATATCTTTTAATAAGAATTCTTCACCTATTTTTGAAAAAATTATATCAAGTAACATATAATCTTCTTTATTATCTAATGTTATACGTAAGTTATGATAATCTCCATGAGAATTTTCATAGTTACCTAATTTGTAATTATCCTTATTTGTGCTATATATATAAGGAGTTACATGCTCTTTTTCAAAATCCTTATCACTGTTATTAAAAGCTTCAACCAAACACTCGTACTTAAAAACTTCTGTATCTAAACCATGTGGAAAAGTTCTAACAAAAGCATTTGATGTATAATCATTACCCTCAGATAAATGATAACCTACAATTTCATCTAAAATTTCATAATCAACACAAGGACAATCAGCAGTAATTCTAATAACGTTGTTTGGTGAATACTTGTCTACTGCATAATAAAATCTGCTCAACACATTATCTTCATCACCTCTAAAGCATTCAACATTTAGCTTCTTGCAAAGTTCTTCAATCGTGTCATCGCCACTTTTATTTGTTGTAGCAACAATGATTTTATCAATTGTTTTAGCTTTATTCACACGGTTTACTACATGCTCTAAAACTGCCTTATTATTATTAAAAGGTAAGGACATTAATACCTTACCTGGAAGTCTTGATGATCCATTTCTTGCTTGAATAACACAAACATTCATATTTACACCAAATTATATTCTTTTATTAAATTCTTGATATCTTCAATGCTTAGCCACTCTGTATTATTTCCTGAGTGATATTCAAATCCAACTTCAATCTTTTCTCCTCCTGAATGGAAATGCTCATCAAAGCTAAACCAATCAAAGTGAGGATAAATAATGTAGTAGTTACCATAATCATAAGTAAACCTAGAATCATCTTTAGTTATCATTACTTCATGAAGTTTTTCTCCTTCACGAATTCCTACTTCTTTTAAGCCTATATCTTCTTTTAATGCCTTAGCAATATCAGTTACTTTATACGATGGATTCTTAAATACAAATGTTTCTCCACCTTTCATCATAGCAATTGTAAGCATTACTAAATCTACTGCTTTATCTAGTGTCATCCAGAATCTTGTCATTTCAAAATCTGTAATTGGAAGCGTTGGAGCACCATCTTTAATTAATTGATCAAAGAATGGAATTACACTACCACGCGAACCAGAAACATTACCATAGCGAACAACACCAAAAGTAGGCCCACCTTCTCCACGATATGAATTAGCTGCAATAAATAACTTATCTGAAACAAGCTTTGTTCCACCATATAAGTTAATTGGATTAACAGCCTTATCAGTAGAAAGAGCTACAACTTTTTCTACATCTGAATCAAGTGCTGCTTCAATAATATTCATTGCACCAACAACATTTGTTTTAATTGCTTCATTTGGATTATACTCACAAGCAGGTACTTGTTTCATCGCAGCTGCATGAATTACAATATCAATTCCTTTAAATGCTCTTCTAAGTCTCTCTTGATCACGAATATCTCCAATAAAAAATCTTACTTTATTAACTACATCCACGCCATATTTAGCAACAAGTTCTTTTCTCATAACATCTTGCTTAAATTCATCTCTTGATAAAATTACAATTTTATTAAAATCATACTTTGGAATTATCTCATTAACAAAACTTTTTCCAAAGCTTCCAGTTCCTCCTGTAATTAATATATTCTTACCTTTAAACATATCATTATACATAATGTTTTCTCCTATCTACAAATACAATATTTGAATTTACTTTTACTGACTTTGTACTCTATTATACCATTATATTCTATAACTTTAAAGTCTATATTCACATAATTAACGTTGTTTACAACACCTGAAATAACTTTATTATCACTTACAATAACACTTCTATCTAGACTACTTAAAATCTTATTATTAATACTACCTACACAACCTATTTGGAAATAATTAAGATCTAAATCAACATTAACTAAACCATTATACCAAATAAACCCCGAACTTCCAAACTTACTTGCAACAACAAGCTTAGAAGCATTGACTTTATAAACATTATCATCATACCTAACAGTACTATTTTGTAAAAACTTGTAGCTATTAAAGATGACTTCATTAACAAAATATTCTTTTTCACCATTTATAATAACTTCTGAAATAAAATATTCATCAAGTTCATATTTAAAATTTACAATGCTTGAAACCACTTCCTCTATTTCACCGTTTTCAATTGTTGTGTGATAACCAAGTGTTCCAAAATTAACTATATAAAAAGTACATTCTTGCTCTAAATTTTCATGAATAGCTCTAAGAAGTGCTCCATCTCCACCAAGAACTATAACAAACTTTGCAGCACTATCATAAATAAACTCATTATTTTGCAACAGAATATTTAACTTTTTTTCATAGTCAAAAGTAGTACTATTATCTTTTTTAATAATTCTATACTTCATAAGTACCCTCTATTTCAAAATACTTATTAATCTCCTGCTTCTTATTATTATATTCAACAAAGTCATTATCAAAAATTTTGTTAACTAGCTCTATTTCATGTTCTTTATAAGTTTTAAAACGTTTACTATTCATATCAGCGAATTCTCCATTATAACATATATCAGACTCTGCTAATAAATGTGGTTTGTTAAGAGCAAAGCAGTATGCAACATGACTACCTATTTCATTAGACATAGTATAATCACTTAACTCTATTATACTTCTCAGCTTACTTAAATTATAAATATCATATATATGACCTGCGCACACAACATTATACTCATTATAATATTTCGCAACATCATTTATCACATCATAATAATGAAGACATACAAATACAGTATCAATGCTTTTTGATTTTTTTACTTCTTCAATTCTTGATTTGAATGCTTCGTAATTATACCTAGAATTATACTTAAAAGATGAATGTGAAGGAAAAACTAAAAGTACTTTACCATATTCTTTTTTCATATTTGCAATTTGTTCAGGGGTATAAAAACTTTTAGTTCTTTTTATATACGGCCCTACAACTTCAACTTCTTTTCCATAACGTTTTCTCAAAACTTCAGCTCTTCTACTTGTACAACAAACAATCTTATCTGCAAGTAGTTGTGTTGTGTTTTCTGTAACTATAGAACTAAAATTGTATCCGTGCTCAAGGTATGTAGCATTTAAATCATACTCATCAAAACCTCTTACTATTCCATAAAAATAATTTTCATAATTTTTACAAAAATATGGTTTAGATAGTTTATGTGAAAAATCTATATCATTCACTAAAATATTTTGGTAATTAATTTTATCAAGTGTCTTATAATATTTTGATTTACTAAATAATTTATAGCAAACACTCTTTTTTAATTTTGATAGAATAACTCTTTTATTAGAAATAGTCCACAAAATCCATACATTAATAATTGTAATACTTTTTAAATAAAGTTCTTTTAAACTAAAGTACGGCATATGATACTTTGCATTAAAAGTACTTTTAAGAAAATCTAAAGATTTATAATATCTTGAAGACAACTCCTTATAATTTACAATATTTTTCATTTTACGCATATAAATATCTTTTAAATACCTACTACTACTATATAAAAGTGCTTCCTCAAACTGCTCAAACGTACCATGTTTTTTATGGTATTTTACAATTAAGTTCCAATTACTATACAAGTGATCATATCTAACATCAACTGCATTAGATAAACTTTCTTCATAAATGAAATATCCATAATGTGTTGAGGCAAAAGAAATAGAATCTACATGCACAAGTGCTTTAAAAAAAAACAATACATCTTCAAAAATCACACCTTTATCAAACAAAATATTTTCTAAAACCTTGCGCTTAAAAAGTTTATTTGAAGCCATTGGATTAAGTATCTTATAGCAATTATCAAATTCTTTTTGACCTTTTAACAATTTATCTTTATTAAAAAAGTTTTGATTAGATAAACTATCTTTATTAGGGTATTTATATAAAATATCACAGATAACTATATCT
Source organism: Bacilli bacterium (assembly GCA_047973085.1). Classification (GTDB taxonomy): domain Bacteria; phylum Bacillota_I; class Bacilli_A; order JBKEDG01; family JBKEDG01; genus JBKEDG01. The sequence goes on from JBKEBI010000067.1 coordinate 14,289, forward strand.
GTATCAAATTTTGTCATTTCTGAATAAAAGTCCTTTGGAATTGTATCATCACAGTCCACAAAAGAAATATATTCTCCCATACTATAGCTAAAACCGTTATTTCTTGCTTGACTTAGTCCAGTATTTTTTTGATTATATAACTTTATATTCATTGAAGAACTTTTAATATACTCTTCAATTACCTCTTGACTACTATCTTTACTTCCATCATTAATAATAATTATTTCTAAGTTTTTATATATTTGATTTTTAATACAATCTAAAGTTCTTACTATAGTTGCTGATCCATTATAAACTGGAATTACTATACTAATCAAACTTTCCATTACAACTAACACCTCTCTATAACAAACATTTAAAATAAATTCCCTTATACATTATAACATATATATATATTGTAAGGTATCAAAAAGTAGAAAAAACACCATATGGTGATGCTACTTTTTTACAATCCAAAATCTACAATTATCAGAAAAGTTATAAACTTCCTTCTTTTCTTTATATTGTTTATCTCTAATAAAACTATCAACTAATTTCAATCCCGACTCATTAATTAAATTTAACACTTCCTCATAACTTGGAATATGTATAAAATACTCAACATCATCAGCGTCATCAAAAGTAATGACATCTCCATAATCATGAAGTCTTGGATCATTAAGATTATTGTCCCATTCAATTTTTTCATCAATCCATAACTGCTTATACTTTTCATTTCCATTATCTCGATCATGTGAAGTAAAAATTAATATAGCATTGTTTTTTAGAACACGTTTTAATTCTTTTAACGCCTTTAGTCTGTTTTCATTTTTTGGAATTTGCATTAATCCATTAAACGAAAATATCGCAAAATCATAGTAATCATCCGGTTTTGCAATATTTGTACAGTCTCCTATTTCAAAGGTAACAACAGTATCTTCAGTAATATTTTTTGCTGACTTAATCATTTCTGGAGAAAAATCAATTGCTTCAATATTTTTGAAACCTAATTTTTCAATACCAAAAGCACATCTTCCAGCTCCACAACCCATATCAAGAATTATATCATCTTTACTGTTTGTATATTTTAAAATGAGATCTTTTTCCGAGTTCCAAAGACCAACTTCACTCGTAGCATTTACATATGCATTAGAGACTTTATTAAAAGAATCTACCATATAGTTTTTATCAATTTTATTCATCAAAATCCTCTTTTTGAAAAACATATGATTTATTACACGAATTGCAAACTACTTTTAGTCCTCCATCTTCTTCAATAATTTTCATGATTTCATCATAATCAAGTACTTTCACAGAATCTAGCACACTTTCCCTAGTGCAATCACATTTAAACTCTATATCTTTTGATTCTAAAATATGAGCAGAAGCATCAATTAATTTCACCATTTCTTCAGCACTCATTCCTAAAGCTATTTGCTTAGAAAGTCCTTCAATTTTTTTTAATGCTTCATTAATTGATTCTTTAACTTCTTCACTTGCATTTGGTAATAATTGAATTAAAATTCCGCCACTACCATAGAATTCATCTGTTTTCTTATCACTAATACTCGCAAGAAGTACAACAGAATATACTTGTTCACTTTGAAAGTAATAATCAACAATAATTTCACTAATATCAGTAGAAGAAACAGCTACTTGGCTACTTCTTAATTCTTTAGAGTCATAGTATCTGTAAACTTCTAGAACACCTTCTCCTACTATTCTTTTTGCAGGCTTATCATTTAAGATACCATAGCCATTAAATTTTCCTGAATAATTACCATTACTTATAATTTGAGACAGCATCCCATTCGTATTTAAATTCAAACTGATAGATTCTTTTTCATCTTTTAAATTAGCACTCATCAACACATTTGCGCTTACTATATCACTTATATTGTTACTAAAACCTGTAACTATTTTATGATTATCTACAATCTGTTTCATTATATGCGTAGTAGTACACGCAACTATAGAGTACTCCTTTGTTGAATTAATTGCCTTTACTAATTTATCCATAATAACCTCTACTACTCTTTTTCTACATCTTCAATATTATCTTGAGTTATTATAGCATTTTCATCTTTTTCTTCTTCTACTTGTTTTTCTTCAATCATAGAACCTATTCTAATTCCTGTAACATCAAAATAAATTTTATCAATATCTTCTTTATTTAAAATTTCTTTTTCCATTAATTCATTTGCAATTGTTTTTAAAAGCCCCATATTTTCATTTAAAATACTTGTTGTTTTCTTGTATGCTTCTGTAATAATGTTTCTAACTTCATGATCAATTTCTCTAGCAATTGAATCAGAAAAGTTTTTGTTACTTGCATAATCTCTTCCAAGAAATACACTACCTTGTGGCTTTTCCCATTGAATTGGACCAAGATCACTCATTCCATATTCTGTAACCATAGCACGAGCAATTTTTGTAGCTTGCTCAAAGTCATTGTGTGCACCAGTACTAACTTCATTAAAGATTAACTCTTCACTAACTCTACCAGCTAAAAGTCCGTTAATTCTTTCAATTAATTCTGTACGTGTACTAAAGAATCTCTCTTCTTTTGGAAGCATAAGTGCATAACCACCAGCCATACCGCGTGGAATAATAGTCACTTTATGAACATCACTTGCATTATCTAGAACAAGCCCACATACAACATGCCCAGCCTCATGATGAGCTACAAGTTTTTTCTCATGGTCAGTATACTTTTTACTTTTCTTAGCAGGTCCCATCATAACACGATCTATTGCTTCATCAATTAATTCTGTTGATATCTGTGTCTTTTCTTCACGTACAGCAAGCAGTGCTGCTTCATTTAAAACATTTTCTAAATCTGCACCACTAAAACCTGGTGTTCTTGCAGATACTAAATCAAAATCAACATCTTTTTCAAAAGTTTTATTTTCTGCATGTAACTTTAAAATATTAGCACGTTCTTTAACTGTAGGTAAGTTTACCATTACTTGTCTATCAAAGCGACCAGGACGAAGTATTGCTGGATCAAGTACATCAGCTCTATTTGTAGCAGCTAAAATAATTACACCTTCATTACCTTCAAAACCATCCATTTCAACTAAAATTTGGTTTAGTGTTTGCTCACGTTCATCATGACCTCCACCTATTCCAGATCCACGTTGACGAGCAATTGCATCAATTTCATCAATAAAGATTAAACAAGGAGAGTTTGCTTTAGCCTTTTTAAACATATCACGAACACGACTAGCACCAACACCTACAAACATTTCTAAAAAGTCTGAACCAGAAATGAAATAAAATGGTACCCCAGCCTCACCAGCTACACTTTTAGCAAGTAGTGTTTTACCAGTACCTGGAGGACCTACAAGTAGTACACCTTTAGGAATTCTAGCTCCCATTTTTGTAAATTTTTCAGGCCCTTTTAAGAAGTCTACTATTTCAATCAACTCTTGCTTTTCTTCTTCTAACCCTGCAACATTTTTATATGTAACTTTTTTCTTTGATTCTGAAAGTTTAGCTTTACTCTTTCCAACCTCTAATGCTCCACCACCATTACTTTGTTTCATAAAAAAGAATATTAACACTCCAAATATCAGTAACGTTGGTAATAAATTAGTAACAATAAGCATCAATTGACTAGTTTTGGCATACGAAACTTCAACTCCTGCTTCTACTAACTCATCTAGTTCTGCATCTGTTTTCTCTGAATACGGTGCAATTAAATAGAAACCAGTAGCCCCATCCTCTGTTTCTTTTTCATATTCACCCGAAATATTATAATTTCTAGTAAACTGAGAAACATCTATTTTAACCTCAACATTTTTATAATCTTCATAATTTTCTTTAAATTCATTATATGTAATTTGCTCAGTTTTCGGGAAAACATCTGAGTAATTTCTAAATATAAAAAGTACAGCTAATAAAATAATAATTAACGCAAAAATATTAATCTTTTGTTTATTCACATTCAACCTCCTGTTGATATACTCGCTCTTCAAGAATACCAATATACTCTAAATTTCTGTATAGTTCGTTATAATCTAGTCCATAACCAACAATAAACTCATTTCCCACTTCAAGACCTACATAATCTGCTTCTAATTCCACTACTCTTCCAACTGGCTTATCAACCAGTGTAACTACTTTTACACTAGATGCTCCACGTTGCTTTAGCAATGAAATAACTGTTTTAAGAGTTCTACCAGTATCAATAATATCTTCTACTATCAAAACATCTTTATTTCTTATTGGTGTATCTAAATCTTTAATAATTTTTACTTCTCCAGATGATTCCATTGTTCCATGATAACTTGAAACATCCATATATTCCACACTTAGTTTTAAATCAATCTTTTTCATCAAATCTCCCATAAATGGAACAGACCCTTTTAATAATCCAATTAAAACTAAATCTTCACTATATTTATAATCTTCAGTAATTTCTCTACCTAGCTTTTCACACGACTCCAATATTTCATCGTATTCAAAAATAATTTTCTTTATATCTTTGTGCACTATAAATCATCTCCTTTAAAATCACAACTATATTGTATCATATATTTATAATTGTTTGTATTTTTTAAGCAATATTTAGAATATTTAACACCAAAAACACAAATCACAACACCATTTGAATCTATAAGTACTGGCCAACTTTTTCTTTTATGAATTGGAACTTTTGCATTTATAAATACTCTATTTAACTTCTGACTACCATTCTTATTTTCAATAACCCAATTTAAATTAGCATTTTTTATTTTCAAAGGATATTTAATTTCTTCATCTAAATAAAGAGTTTTCTCTCCTATAAATTTTAGTTTACTATTTAAAAAACTTACCTTTAAATTTTTCATATATTCATATTGATATACTTCATCTACACATTTACTAAAAACAAATTTATTATTTTTAAAAAAAACAAAATACGTGCATGGTAATTCTATTTTATCATTCTCTTTCATTTTTAATATTAAATTTACATGTTTATCATAAATTACATTTATATTACTTTCATACAACAATTTCAAACAATTTTTTATCCCATATTTAAATAATTTTTTATCCAAATCACTTACATTTAAATAAATATCATTATATTTTACAATATGACTATTTACTACACTATTTACATAATCACTTAATTCATATAATTCTCTACTTAAATTATTGAATTTTTTAACATATCCCCTACCAAACTTAGGAATAATTTCATGTCTTAAAAAATTTCTTCTATATGAAACATCCATATTAGTCTCATCCTCAAAGTAAGAAAGGTTATGCTGGTTTGCATATTCTCTAATATCTAGTTTGGAATATTCAATAAGTGGCCTAAAAATATTCATGCCAAAACGGTAAGAATATTCTCTAATACCTCCTACACCATTTAAATCAGTTCCTCTAAGTTGGCGCATCAACATTGTTTCAACTAAATCATCTCCATGATGAGCAGTAAGTAGAAAATCACACTCATACTTATCATATACTTCTTTAAAACATCTGTATCTGTATTCTCTTGCTACTGATTCAAAATTACCATCAACATGATAATAATCATATGTAGTTAAATGTAAATTATTTCTTTCGCAGAATTTAGTAAAAAATTCATTTTCAATATATACTCTAACTCGATGATGATGACGAACATAAATTATATATACTTCACAATTTATTTGCATAAACATATGTAAAAGTACCATTGAATCTACTCCAGTTGAAACTGCGAGTAATACTTTTTTTCCTTCAAATTTTTGATAATTCACTCTAGTCTTCCTCATCTTCTTTTGGAATTCTTATAATAATTGTTCCATCTTCTGAGTACAAATAATTCTCTTTAGCATAAGTTTTTAAATAGTCAGGATCATTCAATTTATCAATCACGCTTTCAAGTTCTGTTGCTATTGCTTCTTCTTCTTTTACTCTTGCTTTAATTGTTGCATTTTCATTTTTTATTTTAGAGTATTCCACAGTTAAATTTAAAAGTTGAATAACTAGAAAAGTAACCCCTATTGCAAAAGGTAGCAAAAATATAATTCTTCTAATTGATTTCTTATTTGACTTTTTCATCTTAACCACCTTCCACTTCATACATAGTAACTGCCTCTTCTTTACTAACTTTATCTAGCAGTTTTACAACTTTTACCTTAACATGTCTAGAACTATCATCACTACCATACTTTAAAAGGATCATGTCATTAACGCTAACAGTAGCAGATTTTTTTACAACTTTATCATTAATACATACACGACCTGCATCAAGGAGTTCTTGAGCAATACTTCTTCTTTTTACAAGCCTTGACACTTTTAAAAATTTATCTATTCTCATAGTTCTCCTTTCAACTCAAGCATAGCATCACGCAGCTCCATAGCTTTTTCAAAATCAAGTGAAGCTGCTGCCTGCTTCATTTCAAATTCAAGTTTTTCAACAATATTTACTTTCTCTTGCTTAGAAAGTTTTTTCTTATTTGAAGTATCTTCATACTTAATTGCAATTTCCTCACCAATCTCTTTAAAAATTGTTGTTGGTACAATTCCATGTTCTTTATTATATTTTTCTTGAATCTCTCTTCTTCTTGCTGTTTCGTCAATTGCTTTTTGCATCGAACGTGTCATTTCATCTGCAAATAATGTTACCTCTCCATTAGCATTTCTTGCAGCACGACCAATTGTTTGGATAAGGCTAGTATCATTGCGTAAAAACCCTTCCTTGTCTGCATCCAATATAAATATTTTGCTAACCTCTGGAATATCTAGACCTTCTCTAAGTAAATTTATTCCTACTATACAATCAAATTTTCCAGATCTCAGTGCTCTAATAATATTAATTCGTTCAAGAGACTTGATTTCTGAATGTAAATACGCTACTTTAATTCCCATTTCTTTTAAATAAGCAGTTAGCTCTTCTGCCATGCGAATTGTAAGCGTAGTAATTAAAGCACGTTCATTTCTTTCAATGTTTTTATTAATTTCGCCTATAATATAATCAACTTGCCCATCTTTTTTTCTTACGTTTACAATTGGATCAAGTAAACCTGTAGGTCTAATAATTTGTTCTACTACGTCTCCTGATTTTTCAAGTTCGTAATCTGCAGGTGTAGCTGAAACATAAATAACTTGATCTAATTTTTCCTCAAATTCCTTAAAATTTAGAGGTCTATTATCTAAAGCTGTAGGTAGTCTAAATCCATGTTCGACAAGAGATGATTTTCTTTGTCTATCTCCATTATACATTCCTCTTACTTGTGGCAATGTCGCATGTGATTCATCTACAATAAGTAAAAAATTCTTTTTATAAAAATCAATTAGAGTTTCAGGTGTAGCCCCTTCTTCTCTTAATGCTAAATGACAAGAATAGTTCTCAACTCCCGAACAAAAACCTGTTTCACGTAACATCTCAACATCATATTCTGTACGAGACTTAATTCGCTCTGCTTCCACAAACATTCCTTGAGATTTATAATATTCTACTCTCTCTTTCAACTCATTTTCAATTCTTTCTATTGCTTTTTCCAGTCTATCATTATCTGTAACAAAAAGTGATGCTGGAGCAATAGTAATATTTTTATGTCTAGTTATAACATTAAAATTTAATGTATCTATTTGTGAAATACTTTCAATTTCATCACCAAAAAATTCGATTCTATACGCCTCATTTTTAAAACCTGCAGGAATAAGCTCTACTACCTCACCACGTACTCTAAAAGTTCCACGCTTAAAGTCATGATCATTTCTATCATAAAGAGCACCAACAAGTTTTTTGCACAATTCTCCTCTACTAATTTCTTGACCTTCTCTAAAAGTAATTCTATTTTTAGCATAATCATCGGCATTACCCATGTTGTAAATACATGAAACAGAAGATACAATAATAACATCATCTCGTTCAATTAATGCTGAAGCAGCTGAATGCCTCATTTGATCTATATCATCATTGATTGAAGATGTTTTATCAATATATAAATCTCTGCTAGCAACATATGCCTCTGGTTGGTAGTAATCATAATATGAAATAAAAAACTCTACTGCATTATCTGGAAAGAAAGATTTAAATTCACTATATAGCTGACCTGCTAAAGTTTTATTATGTGCAAGAACCAAAACAGGTTTTGAACTTTTTTCAATAACCTTAGAAATTGTATAAGTTTTACCGGTCCCTGTAGCACCTAGTAAAGTTTGATATTTTTCTCCACTATTTAAATTATTTGCAAGTTTTTCAATTGCTTGTGGTTGATCACCACTTGGCTCAAATTGTGAGTGAATTTTAAACATTGTCTTCCTCCAAACTTATCTATTTCTTCCTGACCAGTAAACTCCTATTGCTGGATATGATAAATAATTCCTTGGATTTCTCGCAAGAGAAGTATTATAACCAGTTAATCCATACCAGTCTACTAAAATTTCAAAATGTAAATGTGCTCCTGTTGAATTCCCAGTATTTCCCATGTTACCTAATTGAGTATTAACATCTACTTGTTGTCCCATACTAACATAAGCTGATGAAGACATGTGAAAGTATGCTGTACTATATCTTTGCCCATTAATTGTATGATGAACATATACATAATTTCCTCTACTTCCATCATATCCAATAGCACCTACGATTCCTGGAGCAGCAGCTAATATTCTAGTATCACCACTAAACATATCAAGACCTGCATGCATTGCTCCCCAGCGCCATCCCATTTCACTAGAAATATATCCTGAATTCATCGGACTTACAAACCCGCTAGAATTTGGTACTACATTGCTTGTTCTATTTTTACACACTTCTAAATCTTCTGTCTTCTTACACCCAAGACCTTCATAATATGAAATTGTATTTTTCATATCTCCAACTTCATCTGCTGCACTTACCTGATATTCTGATAAGTCATTTAAAGTAACTTCATACTCAGCAATTGCTGTTTCAAATTTAGCTTGCATATTCTCTAATTCACTAATATCACTAACAAGATTTTCATTTTTAGTTTCTAAATCTTCTTGAATAGCAATAAATTCATCAATTTTTCCATTACTTTTCTCAGTTAATATATCAACAGTTGTCTCACGATGAATAGAATCTGTCAAAGATTGTGCATCAACCACAAATGAAATTTCAGCATTTATAGTATTATTTGTTTGATAGTATACAAGTAAATCTTTAATTTCTTCTTTCTTTGTATCTTTTTCACCCTCTAAAGTATTTATTTCCGTTTGATTATCAATTATTTCTGTTTGCTTTGTACTAATATCTGTTGCAGCTTGCTCAATAGCAGCTTTATTATTCTCAATATTTTGCTCTGTTTCAGCAATACTAGTCTTAGTATTAGTGACTTCAGACTCTAAAGCAGATAATTCTGAATATAAATCATTTAAAGTCTTTGCAGACATATCATTATCAATTACTGCAAAACAACTAACAATAGTAAAAGCTGTAGCAAAAGCAACTTTAATGAAATTTTTCATACTATCCCCACCTTCTTACAAATCTTCTAATACTAAGTGCACTTCCAAACACTCCAACAATTATTCCAACAGCAAGTATTCCTCCACCTATCATAAATGTTAATGGATAAGGATCTGCTAAATCAAAAAATGTTGTGATAAACTGATTATCTGCATATTCTTCATAGAAATATTGATATCCAAAAATTGTAATTAAAATCGGTAATATAGATCCAAACAATCCAATTAAAATTCCTTCATAAATATAGGGCATTGTAATATGGTAATTGCTCGCACCTATTAACTTCATAATATCAACTTGAACGCTTCTAGTATATATTGTAATTCTTATCGTATTATATATAATAAATATTGTTACTAAAAGTAATAAAGCTATTATTACAAGTGCTAAAATTCTTCCATAATCAAATAGTTTAATAATTTTATCTACAACACTTGAACCATATTTCACATCGTCATAATTACCAGTAGCCATCATATCTCTTGTTAATGCTTCTAATTCATTTACATCATTTGCTTTAATATAGAAAACATCAAATAATGGGTTTTCTTCTCCTTCATATTGATCAGCTATTTTTTTTATATCATCCATTTTATCTACTACTAAAGCTAATTCTTCTTCTTTAGTTGAATATTCTACTGAATCAATACGATTATCTTTTAAAAGATTTTCATAAATAACAGTTATTTCATCATCTGTTAAATCTTTGTTAATATATGCAGTTGCAG